>JBIIFR010000219.1:0-3574 GCA_044237215.1 Gaiellales bacterium | reverse complement strand
CAGTCAACCGCCCGGTCGAGCCGTTGATCGCGTACTGCCCGATCACGTTGCCATTCCACGAGGTCGGCCAAAGACGCGTGCTGTCGGAGGAGATCGCGAGGCCGTACCCACCACTCCACGCGACGGTCGCCGGCGCCGACAGCTGCGTGAGCACGCCCGAAGCCTGGTTGACGGAGTACATCGTGATGACGTTGCCACCGTACGACGAGACATACGCCCACTTATTGTCGGGCGTGATCGCAAGTTGGATGGGGTCGCTGCCCGTGGCGACGGTGGCCGGCGTCAACGGCGTGAGCGCACCCGTGGTTGCGTCGACCGAGAACTGCGAGACCGTAGCCGGCGTGCGGTTGACCACGTAGGCGACGGTTCCCGCCGGGTTGAATGTCATGTACAGCGGGCCAGCACCGACCGTCGTCGTCAGCGTGGGCAGCGCGGTCAGCTGCCCGTTTGCGCCGACGCCGTAGACGTAGACCTTGCCGTCGTTGCGGCTGACGGCGTAGAGGAAGCGGCCGTCCTTCGAGACCTCGACCTCCCAAAGCTGCGTGACACCGGGGGCGACAGATGCCGGCGAAAGCGCCGTAAGGCCGCCGGCTGGCCCGATCGAATACTGGTAGATCGCCGTAGGTGAAGCCGCGTAGAGGTAGCGGCCGTTGCGCGACGGGGCCACAGACACCATGGCCCCCGGCCCAGTGGTGGTGACCGACGGCACGAGCGCACCATTTGCCTTGACGGCGAAGCCCGTGACGCCCGCGGTCGATGCGGTCGCGCTGTAGGACGCGACGTAGACCATGTCGGGACGGGTGACGACCGTCGTCGATGCCGATGAGGCGGCGGCCGAGGCGCCATGGGCGTTCGTGGCGGTGACGTTGCAGCGCAAGAACTTCATGACGTCTGCCGCGGCGACCGTGTACGAGGCCGTTGCAGTACCCGTCCCCGTGGCGTTCGCCCAGCCGGTCGAGCCGTCGGGCGAGACCTGCCACTGGTAGGCGTAGGTGCTGATCGCCGGCGCAGCGGACCAGGTGCCGGTACCGCAGGCGAGGGTCTCGCCGATCTTGATCGTGCCCGTCACCGCGGGCACGGCACTGTTCGTCGGCAGGCCAAGCGTGATGCTCGTCGCCGGTGCTGCCGCCGCTGGGCCCGCCGTCGCACCCACCGTCGTCGACACCGCATTCACGCTCAGCTGAGGAATCAGCGTGCCAGCCGGGGCACCACCAGCGGTGGCATTGGTGAACGTGACGGTGTAGGTCGTGCCGGTGCCGGAGACGGCCGAGGCCACCCACGGCGAGGCAGGTGCAACCGCGCCGCTCGTGCCGGCCTGCGTGAAATCGGTGGTGGTGAGGCCCGTGACGGACTCGGAGAAGACCAGGCTGTACGTCGCCGAGGCGCGCGTCATGGCCGGCGAGTTGGCGACCGCGAACGATGTGACAGTCGGGACGGCCGCCAGCGCGCTGGGCGCAACAACTGCCGCGAGTGCGGCAACAGCCGCAACAGCGCAGGCGCGCAGGCCTCGACGCCGCAGTGGCGGTCGGGCAGCGCGGTGCGCGGCACCACGGGTGACGGGAAGGCTTCTCACACTTAGCGAACTACGGCGATGACCTGCTCAGAGGCGGGTCTCCACCAACAGTTTCGCCTGCATTGGTGCCGAAAAACGGACAACCGACCAAACTCGATACGGATGTATCGTCGCCTCTGCGTAGGCGTGGAGCCGAATCCGGCGAATACTGGGTGCCCTCGGTGTGCGGGCGCACACCCTCGCGCGGCCGCTGGCCTGCGGATTCAGCCCAACGTGACGGTGAGATGCGCCCGAATTGCGGCGCGCATGCGCGCCGGCGTAATCGATTCGGGGTGCAGCAGGACGTGCAAGGCAAGGCCGTCGATCAGCGCCGCGTAGGTGCGCGCCCACTCGGCGGCGTCGGTCTTCCGAAAGGCCTTCGCCTTGACGCCGGCCTCGACGGCCTTCTCCATCTGGCGCCGCCAGCCCGCGTACAGACGCTCGTGGCGCTCGGCGAGATCGGGCGTGCGCGCCGCGCGAGCGCCGAGCTCGCCCCAGACGCGCTGCTCGTCCATCCGCTCAGGGGTATCCGGTACGGAGGCATCGCCGAGCGCGATCAGCACCTCGGTCGGCGTGGTCGCGTGCTCGAGCTCGCCCGCGGTGCGCTCGGCGAAGCGCGACGCGAGCTCCTCCAGCGTGGCACCCAGCACCTGGTTCTTGGTGGCGAACCAGTGCGTGATCGTGCCGGTGGAGACGTCGAGCTCGGCCGCGAGACCGCGCATGGTCGTGGCCTCATAGCCCTCGCGGGCAATCAGGCGGATCGCGCCGTTGACGATCTCGGTGCGCCGCAGCGCCTCGACGGAGGTCCGGGGCATCAGCCCTGCTTCGGCCAGGCCGCCACGGCGTGCGTGCCGCGCTTGCGCATCTCGTTGACGAGCACGACCTTCTGGATCTCGCTCGTGCCCTCCCAGATGCGGTCCACGCGCAGGTCGCGGTAGAAGCGCTCGACGGCGTTCTCGCGCATGTAGCCACGGCCGCCCAGCACCTGGACGCACGAGTCGACGACGCGATTGGCCATCTCCGAGGCGAACAGCTTGATACCGGAGGCCTTGGCATGCAGGGTCTTCGGGTCGATCGTGCCCTGCGTGACCTCCCACGCCACCTGGTACGTGACGGCGCGCGCCGCGGCGATGTCGGCGACAGCCTCGGCCAGCGGGAACGACACGCCCTGGAACTCGATGATTCGCTCGCCGAACTGCTCGCGCTCCGTGGCGTAGGCGAAGGCGTCCTCGAGGCAGCGCTCGGCTCCACCGAGGCAGCGCGCCGCGATCATCAGGCGCTCCTCCATGAACCACTCCTTGGTGAGGTTGTAGCCCTCGCCGACCTCGCCGAGTACGCGGTCTGCGCCGACCTTGACGTCGTGGTAGCGGAAGATCGGATGCTCGTAGACGAAGTGGTGCATGTAGCGCGGCGTGCGGAACTCCTCCACGCCCTCCTGATCACGATCGATCAGGAATGACGTCGGGCCCTCGCCCGGGACGTCGGCCACGACGATCTGATAATCGGCCACGTCGCCGACGGTCACGTACCACTTCTCGCCGTTGAGGACGAAGCCGTCACCGTCGCGCACGGCCTTCGTGGCGAGCACGGACGGATCGGAGCCGGCGTCGGCCTCGGTAATCGCGTAACAGGAGCGGCGCTTGCCCTCGATCTCGGGGATCAGGAAGCGCTCGCGCTGCTCGGGCGTGCAGTACTTGAGGACGTTGGCGGGGCGCCAGACGACGTCCCACAGCGCGTTCGTCGAGCGGCCGAGCTGCTCCTGCGAGAGGACCTGCTCGAAGATCGACATGCCCTGACCGCCCCACTCGGTGGCCATATTGACCGCGTTGAGGTTGGCGTCGAGGATGCCTTGGTAGGTCGGGGCGAGCTGCTCGGGCGTGAGGCCGTCGTTCTCGTCGCAGAGGATCTCAAGCGGCAGCAGATGCTCATCGCAAAGACGGCGGGAGCGCTGCTGGATCTCCAGCTCGCGCGCGTTCAGGGACAGGTCCACGGGGGATTCCTTCGGCTCGGGCGCGCTAGACG
>JBIIFR010000218.1:0-3607 GCA_044237215.1 Gaiellales bacterium | reverse complement strand
GCGCAGGTGCAGGGCGACCGCGAACGTGCGGGCCGACTGCGGACCGCGCACGGCGTCGACCGACTCCTCGACGACGAGATCGCCAACACCGCTGATCGCGATGATCCGGTTCGGCGTCGCCTCCAGCGGCTGGCCGGCCACCACGAGGCCCTCCACCGTCGTCTGCAGGGCGCTCTGCGCCTCCGTCGTCGTCGCCGCCAGCGCGGCCGACTGCGAGGTGATCGCCTGGGCGGTGATCAGCCCGTCGAGCAGCGTGATGCCAGCGGCACGGGTGGTGACGTCGCCCCGCGCAGCCACCTCCGTCGCCTCCACCGAGACCGACGTCTCAGCGGTCAGGAGCGAGGCGATCGACGGGTCGGGCTGCGTCGCGAAGCCGCCGCTCGAGCTGGCCGAGCCACCGCGTGCGATCGCGGGAGCGTGGGTGATCGGCGCCGCACCGGGGATCCGCACCTGCAGGGCAAAGCCGGCAGCACGACCCTCCGGCGCGGTGCCGGGCGCATCGGCCGCGGCGGCACCGAAGCCCACCGCAAGCGTGCAGAGGACCGCCGTCAGCAGGACGGCGGCGGAGATGCCGATGCGATGGCGCACGAACAAAACGGTACACCTCCACGACGAAATCGGGGTAGCCTTCCGGTGAACCAGTTTTGGAGGGATGGCGATGAGCGACGCGATCGAGGCACATCTGGACGAAACGCGGCGGATGCCGCCCCCAGCCGAGTTCGCCAAGCACGCGCGCATCCGCGACCGCTCCCTCCACGACGAGGCCGAAGCCGATCCGTCCGGCTTTTGGCTCCGGCAGGCGCTCGAGCAGATCACGTGGACCAAGGAGCCGACCGAGTCGCTCGACGACGCGAACCCGCCGTTCTACCGCTGGTTCAAGGACGGCGAGCTCAACCTCACCTACAACTGCCTCGACCGCCACGTCGAGGCCGGCGGCGGCGACAAGGTCGCCTACACGTGGATTGGCGAGCCCGGCGAGGAGCGCGTCATCACGTACCGCGAGCTGCTCGCCGACGTCGAGCGCGCCGCCAATGCCCTCAAGGATCTCGGCGTCAGTAAGGGCGATCGCGTCGCGATCTACCTCGGCATGGTGCCCGAGCTGCCGATCTCGATGCTGGCCTGCGCCCGCATCGGCGCCATCCACTCCGTCGTCTTCGGCGGCTTCTCTGCGGCGGCGCTGGCCGACCGCATCCAGGACGCCACCTGCCGGCTGGTCATCACCGGCGACGGCGCGTGGCGCCGCGGCCAGACCATCCCCCTCAAGGACATCGCCGACGAGGCCGTCGCGATGTGCCCGAGCATCGAGCACGTGCTCGTCGTGCGCCGCACCGAGCAGGACATCGCCTGGGGCGACAAGGATCTCTGGTGGCACGAGGCGCTGGCCGCGGCCGCCTCGACCTGCCCGCCCGAGCCGATGAACGCCGAGGACGTGCTGTTCATGCTCTACACCTCGGGCACGACCGCCAAGCCCAAGGGCATCGTCCACAGCTCCGGCGGCTACCTCCTCAACGCGATGCTGTCCCACCAATGGGTGTTCGACATAAAGCCCGACGACGTCTACTGGTGCACCGCCGACTGCGGCTGGGTGACCGGCCACACGTACGTCGTCTACGGCCCGCTCGCCAACCACACGACCAGCGTCATGTACGAGGGCACGCCCGAGCACCCCACGTGGGAGCGCCACTGGGAGATCGTGCACAAGCACCGGGTGACGATCTACTACACGGCGCCGACCGCCATCCGCGCGCTGATCAAGGCCGGCCCCGAGGCCGTCGACAAGTACGACGTCACGTCGCTCCGGCTGCTTGGCACCGTCGGTGAGCCGATTAATCCCGAGGCCTGGATCTGGTACCACGAGCACGTCGGCGGCGAGCGCTGCCCGATCGTCGACACGTGGTGGCAGACCGAGACCGGCTCAATCGTGTTGTCGCCGCTGCCCGGCCTGTCCACGACGAAGCCCGGCTCCGCGATCGGGCCCTTGCCCGGCATGAAGCCCGTCATCGTCGATGAGCAGGGCGTGGAGGTCGCAACGGGTGGCGGAGGCTACCTGACGCTGCAGGGCCCGTGGCCGTCGATGCTCCGCACGATCTGGGGCGACGACCAGCGCTTCGTCGACACGTACTGGAACCGCTTCGGCAACACCGTGTACTTCACCGGTGACGCCGCCCGCACCGACGAGGACGGTGACATCTGGCTGCTCGGCCGCGTCGACGACGTCATCAACGTTGCCGGCCACCGCATCTCCACGACGGAGATCGAGTCGTCGCTCGTCGGCCACCCGGCCGTCGCCGAGGCCGCGGCGGTCGGCGCGGAGGACCCGATCAAGGGCGAGATGATCGCGGCCTTCGTGATCCTCCGCGACGGCGTCGATCAGAGCGATGAGCTGCGCGCTGACCTCGCCGCGCACGTCGCGACCGACATCGGCAAGTTCGCCAAGCCGTCGCTGCTCCTCTTCGCGCCCGACCTGCCGAAGACGCGCTCCGGCAAGATCATGCGCCGCCTGCTCAAGAACATCGCGGAGGGCAAGGAGCTCGGCGACGCCACCACGCTGCGCGATCCCGCGATCGTGCAGACGATCAAGGCGGATGCGGACCGGCAGATGGGGCGCTAACAGGTCGCGGGGGTAGCACCCTTGCATCGTCGTGGTGCATCGGGAACGCTAGCTGGGTGGCGCTCGAGTCCGGCCACAGGATGAAGGAGACCGTTGATGGGTCAGAGCCGACGACGTCGTGCAGTTCTCGTTGGAGCCGTGATCGCCGTGGCCTGCGCCGTCGCAGCGCCCGCGCAGGCTGCCACCGCCAAGGCCAGCAGCGGCCACTACGGGACGTGGATCCAGACGAGCTGGAACATCGACGGTCGCACCCTGCCCTGTCCGGTCGATCTCGGCCTGCCGGCGCCCGCGCCGTCCATCTCGTGCGCGGCCAACACCTTCCTCACCCTCAAGAAGAACGGCCGCTACGTCTCGAACATGCCCGTGTTTCGATCCAACGACGCCGATAAGGGCGTCTACGCGGTGGTCGATCTCGACGCCGGCAAGCGCGACGTAATCGTGTTCGATGACGATGGCGCTGTGGACTCGCCGCGGGCGTACCGCGTGCAGGTCCTGCAGCCCGCCGGCGCCTCGAAGACGCTGATCATCTCCCTGGTCATGAGCACGCCGGGCGGCGGCCAGTCGAAGTTCAAGATGCTCTTCGCCCCCAAGGCCGGCTGAGCCAGACACGAGCACACTGTCGCTGTGCCACCGGGGTCCCGCCCCCCGGTGGCGCAGCGATACCGCTGCTGATCAACCGAGGCGCTTGGCCTTGATCCGGCGGCTGGCACTGACGATCATCTCGCCGCCCGACAGGATCAGGATTGCGCCGAACACCTGCGAGAGCAGCTCGTCGGGCAGGCGTGTGGCGACCTCGGCACCGAACAGCACGCCTACGGCGGCACCGATGCCCATGATCAGCGCACCGCGCCAGTAGACGTTCTCGTCCGAGGTCTGGCGCCAGGCGCCGACGGCGGCGACGGGGATGATCGCGGCCAGCGACGTGGCCTGCGCGTCGAGCTGGGTGAACGCAAAGACGAGTACGAGCGTGGGGACGAAGATCACGCCGCCGCCCAC
>JBIIFR010000007.1:0-13125 GCA_044237215.1 Gaiellales bacterium | reverse complement strand
GCTGCCGACCGCCATCCAGAACGGCTCCGACGCCGGCGCCCGTTCGCGCATGGCCGCGTCCTCGCTGCTCGGCGGCATGTGCATGAACATCGCTGACTGCGGCTCCGAGCACTCGATCGCGCAGGCAATCGGCGGCAAGTACGGCCTGCCACACGGCCTGACGATCGGCCTCGTGATGGCCGAGACGATGGACATCGATCGCACCGCCGCGCCCGAGCTGTTCGAGCGCATCGCCGACGCGATGGGCGCACCCGAGGACGGCACCAAGGACGGCTCGCGCGCCGTCAAGGCCGCCAAGGCGCTGCTCAAGGAGATCGATTTCCCCACGCTGCGCTCGACGGGCGTGCAGGAGGAGGATCTCCCCGCGCTCGCCGAGGCTGCGATGGACGACTACTTCATCACCGTCGCACCGCACACGTGGACCGTCGCCGACGTCCTGCGCTGCTACCAGGCGGCGTGGGCGATCGAAGAGCGCTGACCGGTCCGCGGGGTGCACCCCGCGGCAGAATCAGACGGCTGGCTCGTTCGGGAGCAGCGCCACGAGCGCCTGCCAGCGCCCGATCTCGCAACCATTGACGCGGGATAGGCGCGCGTCGACGGGCTCACCATCGACCGTGCCCGTGATGCGCGCCTCGGCCGGGCCGCCGTACAGCTCGGTACACAGCTGGTCGAGCGGCGGCGGGTCGAGCGCGGTGCGGCCGTCCGCCGAAGCGAGCGTCGCACACGCTGCGGCAACGTCGGGCAGGTTGCCCGACTGCGGATCGCATTCGAGGTGCGCAGTCGTGGGTGCGCCCTTGCCCTGACCTTCCGGCCAGAGCGTGATCTCCACCGCGGTCTGCACATCGCGCGTGGTCGAGCCTCCACCACCGCAGGCTGCGGCAAGCAGGGCGACGAGCAGGACGGCAACGAGAACGCGCACCTGCTAAATCTACGACAGCCCGAGCCCACACGGAGGGCGACGGCGTGCCGGACGCGCTACTTCTTCTTCGGCGCGCGCTTCTTCTTGCCGCCACCCGCCGCCCGGCGGTCGGCCAGCAGTTGCGCGGCGAGCTCGGGCGTGACTGCGCCCGGATCGAAGTCCTTCGGAATGCTCGCGTTCGTCTCGCCGTCGGTGACGTACGGGCCGAAGCGACCGGACTTCATCGCGATCGTGCCGCCCGTCACCGGGTCGGGGCCGAGCTCGGCCATCGTCGCGGGCTGCGATCGGCCGCGGCGCTCCTTCGGCGTGGCGAGGATCGCCTCGGCCTGCTCGAGCGTGAGCGTGAAGAGCTCCTCCTCACTGCCGAGCGAGCGCGTGTCGGTGCCCTTCTTGATGTACGGCCCGTAGCGCCCGTTGGCGACCATGATCTCCTCGCCGTCAGCAGCCATGATCGTGCGCGGCAGCATCAGCAGGCGGACGGCGTTTTCGAGCGTGACGGTCTCAAACGTCATGTCCTTCATCAGCGACGCGGTACGCCCCTTGGCTTTGGCGGGCGCGTCCTCGGGGAGGGCCTCCGTCACGTACGGGCCGTAGCGGCCGATGCGTGCCGTCACGGCGAGCGCCGTCTCGGGGTGTGCGCCGAGCTCGCGCACGCCGGCGGCGGCGAGCGTCGCCGGATCGATCTTCTGGCGGACGAGCTCCTCGGCCTCCTCGGGCGTGACCTCCTTCGAGCCCTGCTGGCGCCAGAGCGTGTAGCCACAACCCGGCTCCTTCTTCGACCGGTACGAGGTGCACGAGTACGACACCGGCATCTCGACGATCGTCCCGTCGCACCAAGGGCACGGACCGATCTCGCGGCGCTCGATCTTCATCGCGTCGCGATCCTTGTCGGCAAACCAGTCGACGATCTTCGTGGTGTAGGCGCGGATGTCGCGCATGAACGCGTCGCTCGACTCCACACCCTCCTGGATCCGCTGCAGGCGGTGCTCCCACTCGCCCGTCAGCGACGGGCTGGTGATATCGAGGTCGCCGAGCATCTTGATGACGGCGAGGCCCTTCGGCGTCGCCAGCAATTGGCGCCCCTCGCGCTCGACGTAGCGGTTCGAGATGAGGTCCTCGATCGTCTGCGCACGCGTGGCCGGCGTGCCGAGGCCCGAGTCGCGCATCGCCTCCGCGAGCTCCTCCTCGTCCACCAGCTTGCCTGCCGACTCCATCGCCTGGAGCAGCGAGTTCTCGGTGAAGTGTCGCGGCGGCGACGTCTCCTTAGCGAGGACCTGGACGTCGTCGATCGCGCTCGTCTCGCCCTCGGCGAGGGCGGGCAGCAGGGTCTTCTCGCTCTGCTCCTCGTCACCGGCCTCGTCTGGCTCCGCGTCGGTGGGCGCCTCGGGCTCGACGGGGGCTGCCGTGTCGTAGACCGCGAGGAAGCCGGGATCGACGATGACGGTGCCCGACGAGCGGAACAGGTGGCCGGCCGCCTCCGTGTCGACGGAGGTGACCTCCTTGCGGGCCGGCGGGTGGAAGGCGGCAAGGAAGCGGCGCGCGACGAGGTCGTAGATCTTGCGCTCGTCGGGGCCAATGCCGGACAGCTCCTGCGGCCCCTCCGTCGGGATGATCGCGTGGTGGTCACCGACCTTGTCGTCGGCGACGATGCGACCGAGCGGCAGGCTGGCGAGCCCCGCCACGAACTGGCCGGCCTTCGCGTACTGCGCGTCGGCACCGCCGACGTTCGCGGCGATCGTCTTGAGCGAATCGACCATGTCGGTCGTCAGGTACTTCGAGTTGGTGCGCGGATACGTCAGCAGCTTGTGCGTGTCGTAGAGGCTCTGTGCCGCCGACAGGGTGCGCTTGGCGGTGAAGCCGAACTTCGAGTTCGCCTCACGCTGCAGGCTGGTCAGATCAAACAGCAGCTTCGGCTGCTCGACGCGCGGGCTCTTCTCGACACGGACGACCCTGGCCTCGCTCGCAGTGCGTACCGCGGCGGCGATGGCCTCGGCCTCGTCGGCCGTCGGGGTGCTCTTGCGGGTGCCGTCGAACCACCGGCCGCCATACGGCTTGCCCGACTGGCTCGTGAAGTCGGCGGCGACCTCCCAGTACGGCACCGGGACGAAGGCCTTGATGACCTCGTCGCGGCGCGCGATCAGCGCCAGCGTCGGTGTCTTCACACGCCCGATCGGAATCGGATTGCGCGGCGAGCCGACCTTGACGGTGGCGGCGCGCGTCGCGTTGTAGCCGACCAGCCAGTCAGCCGTCTCGCGGGCTCGAGCCGCCGCCTCGAGCGGCTTCATCTGGTCGTCATCGCGGAGGTGGTCGAAGGCGTCGCGGATCGCGCCCTTCGTCATCGACGAGAACCAGGCGCGCTCGACGGGCTTGTCGACGCCCGACGTCTGGTAGATCAACTTGAAGATCAGCTCGCCCTCGCGCCCGGCGTCGCAGGCGTTGACGATCACGTCCACGTCCTTGCGCTTCATCGCGCGATGCAGCACGCCGAGCTGCTTCACGGCCCGATCGCCGCGCGCCTCGTACTGCGGCGTTTCCGGGATGATCGGCAGATCCTCGAACTTCCAGCGCTTGTACTTGGCGTCGTATTCGTCGGGCTCGAGCTGCTCCACGAGGTGCCCCGAAGCGGCGCCCACGACGAACTCGTCGCTCTCGAACAGGTCGCCGTTCTTCTTGAACGTACCCGGGAGCGCACCGACGACGTCACGCTGGACGCTCGCCTTCTCGCAGATAATCAGTCTCTTGCCCATCAGCGCGGCGGACGGTAGCACGGCTTTCCACCCTCCTGTCGCCTCGCGCGCGCATGAGGGGGGTAGTCGCGCTACCCTGCGAGTACGGGTCGTCCCCGCCGTGATCACGGCTCTGACGACGCGCCACACCTATGTCGGCAGCGCCCGAGAAGACCTCCAACCCGAGCGGCGAGTCCCCCGCGGAGACGACGGGGACGTGGCGTCCGCGCGTCGACGGCCCCGAGGCCATCGGCCCGCTCCCGCAGGGCGTCACCCCCGAGGAGCTGCTCACCTACATGAGCGCCGGCATGTCGCTGGTCAAGGCGTACCGCACCCACGGGCACCTCGCCGCGAAGCTCGACCCGCTCGGCTCGGAGCCGCCGGGCGACCCCGCACTCGACCCGTCGTTCCTCGAACTCGACCAGCGCGCGCTTGAATCCGTGCCGGCCGCCCCGCTGCGCGCCTTCGTCGAGGGCGACACGCTCAAGGCCGTCCTCGATCAACTCGCCGGGATCTACTGCGACTCGATCGCCTACGAGATCGAGCACCTCCGCTCGCACCGTGAGCGGGTCTGGCTGCGCGAGGCCATCGAATCGCGCACGTTCTGGATCGAGGGAACCCCGGAGGAGAAGCGCCGCCAGCTGATCCGCCTGCTGCGCGTCGAGGGCCTCGAGACGTTCCTGAAGCGCACCTTCCTCGGCGCCAAGCAGTTCTCCATCGAGGGACTCGACGCGATGATCCCGATGCTCGACGAGGCCGTGCTGCTCGCCGCCCGCGCTGGCGTCGAGGAGATCTCGCTGGGCATGGCGCATCGCGGCCGCCTCAACGTCCAGGCGCACGTGCTGCGGCTTCCGTACACGCAGATCCTGGCCGAGTTCGAGGGCGAGACCGACTCGCACGTCGAGACGCTGATGCCGGCCGGCGGCACCGGCGACGTCAAGTACCACTACGGCGCCTCCGGCGTCCGCCAGCTCGAGATCGAGCCCGGGGTGACGCGCGAGGTGCGCCTTGCGCTGCTGCCGAACCCCTCACACCTCGAGTTCATCAACCCCGTCGTCGTCGGCCGCACCCGCGCGCTCCAGACCGACTGGCAGGAGCCGGCGCGCACGATCCGCGATCCAAAGCGCGCACTCGCTGTGCAGATCCACGGCGACGCGGCGTTCCCCGGCCAGGGCGTCGTCGCCGAGACCCTCAACCTGCAAGGTCTGCCCGGCTACGAGGTCGGCGGATCGCTGCACATCATCGCGGACAATCAGGTCGGCTTCACGACCGATCCGGGCGATGGTCGCTCGACGCGCCACTGCTCCGACATCGCCAAGGGCTACGACGTGCCGATCATCCACGTCAATGCCGACGACGTCGATGCCTGCCGCGCCGCCGTGCGCCTCGCCATGGCCTACCGCACTCGCTTCGGCAAGGACATCCTGATCGACCTGATCGGCTATCGCCGCTGGGGCCACAACGAGGGCGACGA
This sequence comes from Gaiellales bacterium, assembly GCA_044237215.1. Classification (GTDB taxonomy): domain Bacteria; phylum Actinomycetota; class Thermoleophilia; order Gaiellales; family F1-60-MAGs149; genus F1-60-MAGs149. Next base: position 8,006 of record JBIIFR010000007.1, on the reverse strand, counting down.
GCCGAGCTACACCCAGCCCCTGATGTACAAGGCGATCGACCAGCATCCGCGCGTGGCGACGATCTACGCGGAGAAGCTCGTCGCCGAGGGCGTCATGACGCCCGCCGAGGTCGAGGAGATGCGCGAGCGCGTCAGCGCCAAGCTGAAGCAGGCGCACGACGAGATCCGCCACATCACCACCGACGAGCCCATGCCCACGTTCTCGTCGCCGTCGCGCACCAACGTCGAGACCGGCGTCGCCGCCGCGCAGCTCGTGCGCCTCACTGACGAATTGCTGACGGTCCCCGAGGGCTTCCACGTCAACGAGAAGCTCAAGGCCGTGCTCGAGCGCCGTCGCGCCGCCCTCGGCCCCGACGGCGGCATCGAGTGGGGACATGCAGAGGCGCTCGCCTACGCGACGCTGCTCGAGGAGGGCACCTCCATCCGCCTGACCGGCCAAGACGCGGAGCGCGGCACGTTCGCCCACCGGCACGCCGTCCTGCACGACGCGGACAACGGCGAGGAGTACACACCGCTCGAGAACATCAGCGGCGCCCGCGCCGGGTTCGAGGTGCGCAACGCGCCCCTGACGGAGACCGCGTGCCTCGGATTCGAGTACGGCTACTCCACCACGCGCCCCGACGCCCTCGTCTTGTGGGAGGCCCAGTTCGGCGACTTCGTCAACGTCGCACAGGTCATCGTCGACCAATTCATCATGAGCGGCCGTACCAAGTGGGGCGACGAATCGCGCCTCACGCTCCTGCTCCCCCACGCCTACGAGGGCAGCGGGCCCGAGCACTCGTCCGCGCGCCTCGAGCGGTTCCTCAAGATGGCCGCCGAGGACAACTGCACGATCGCGTATCCGACGACCGCCGCGCAGTGCTTCCACCTGCTCCGCCGCCAGGCGCTTGCCCCCGAGCGCCGACCGCTGATCGTGATGACGCCCAAGTCGCTGCTGCGCCTGAAGGACGCCTCGTCGAACATCGACGACCTGACGCACGGCTCCTTTCAGAAGATCATCGACGACCGCGCCGTGGTCGATTTCCGCGACGACATCTCCCGCGTCATCGTCTGCAGCGGCAAGGTCTACTACGACCTCAAGCGCCACCCCGAGTACACCCCCGAGGATGGCACCGCGCTCATCCGCCTCGAGCAGCTCTACCCGTTCCCGACGGAGACGCTGGCCCGCACGCTCGCCGGCTACCCGAACGTCGAGGAGCTCGTCTGGGTGCAGGAGGAGCCGGCCAACATGGGCGCGTGGCGCTCCATCCGGCATCGCCTCGAGATGGCGGCGCCGAGCATCCGTCTGCGCTACGCCGGCCGGCCGTGGCGGGCGAGCCCGTCCGAGGGCTACCCACCCGATCACAAGATCGAGCAGGAGCGCCTCGTGCGCGACGCGCTCGGACTCAACCACCGCTGAGCCGGTACCCTGCCCGTATGGCAGTGGTCGCCACAACGCCCGTCCTCGAGATTGCGGCGCACGCGCGCGACATCGTCGGCCCCGATTGGGTCATCACCGACGGCGCCCAGCTGCGCGTCTACGAGTGTGACGGCCTCAAGAATCAGCGTGAGATTCCCGGCGCCGTGATCCTCCCCGGCTCGACCGACCAGGTCGCCGCGGTCGTGCGCCTCTGCCACGAGCGGGGCGTGCCCTTCGTGGCCCGCGGTGCCGGCTCCGGCCTGTCGGGCGGCGCCATGCCGACCGCCGCCGGCGTCGTGATCGGCCTGTCCCGCCTGCGCCAGGTGCTCGACCTCGACGTGCCGAACCAGCGCGTGCGCGTGCAGCCGGGTGTCACCAACCTCCACGTCAGCGAGGTCGCCGCGCCACACGGCCTCTACTACGCGCCCGATCCGTCCAGCCAGCAGGTCTGCACCATCGGCGGCAACATCGCCGAGAACGCCGGCGGCGCGCACTGCCTCAAGTACGGCTTCACCACCAACCACGTGCTCGCCGCCACCGTCGTCCTGTCCGACGGCCGGGTGGTCGAGTTCGGCGGCGAGGCACCTGATGCGCCCGGCCTCGACCTGCTCGGCGTGCTGATCGGCAGCGAGGGCACCGTCGCCGTCGTCACCGAGGCGCTGCTCAATCTGCTGCCGCGCCCTCAGCACGTCGAGACGCTCGTGGCGATGTTTCCCTCGTCGGAGACCGCCGGCGCCGCCGTCTCCGCGATCATCGCCGAGGGCATCGTGCCGGCCGCGGTCGAGATGATGGACCGGCTCGCCATCGATGCCGCCAAGACGCAGACGCCCATCACCTGGGATACCGAGGCCGCGCTGATCGTGGAGCTCGACGGCCCGCTGATCGAGGTGCAGTCGCAGTTCGAGGCGGTCACCGCGATCTGCGAGCGCTGCGGCGCCGACGCCGTCCGGGTGGCGGCGACTCCCGAGGAGCGCATGGAGATCTGGCGGGCCCGCAAGAGCGCCTTCGCCGCCGTCGGCGCGCTCGCGCCCGCGTACCTGGTGCAGGATGGCGTCATCCCGCGCACGCGCCTGCCCGAGGTGCTCAACGCCATCCGCGACCTCGCCGACGCAAACGGCGTGCGCGTCGCGAACGTCTTCCACGCCGGCGACGGCAACCTCCACCCGCTCGTCCTCTACGACAACAAGGTCGAAGGCGAGCAGGACCGGGCCGAGCGGGTCGCCATCCGCATCGTCGAGCTGTGCGTCGAGTTCGGCGGCTCGATCACGGGCGAGCACGGGGTCGGCGTGGAGAAGGTCTGCTCGATGCCGAAGATGTTCAGCGGCGACGATCTGACCGCCTTCGCCCGCGTGCGCGCGGCGTTCGACCCCGATGGTCTGTGCAACCCCGACAAGCTGCTGCCCACCCCGCGCCTGTGTGGCGAGGTGCCCGGCTTCCACCACACGCACGCCGTCGAAGCCGCCGGGCTCGGGGAGCGCATGTAGTGGCTGGACTCGCGGAGATCCTCGGCGCCGACCGGCTATCCGAGGAGCACGACACCCCGGTCGTCACCCCGCGTGACCAGGCCGAGGTCGCCGAGCTGCTCACCGCCGCCACCCGCGACGGGCTGGCGCTGACGATCCGCGGCGGCGGCACGAAGCGCAACTGGCGCGCCGCTCCCGCGCGCTGCGACGCGATCCTGTCGACCGCCGCGCTGACGGGCATCGTCGATCACCAGCCCGGGGACATGACGCTCGTCGTCCGCGGGGGCACGCCGCTCGTGGCCGCTCAGGCCGCCGTCACCGGTGCCGCCGGGCACCGCCAGCGACTGATGCTCGAACCGGTCGGCGGCCCGGCCGCCACGCTCGGCGGCATCCTCTCGACGCGCGCTGCCGGACCGCTCCGCCACCGCTACGGCACGCCCCGCGACATCGTGATCGGCGCCCGCTACGTCACCGGCGACGGCCTCGCCGCCAAGACGGGCGGCACGGTCGTCAAGAACGTCGCCGGCTACGACGTCGCGAAGCTGTTGATCGGCGCGCACGGCTCCCTCGGCGTCATCACGGAGATCGCCGTCAAGCTCCATCCGGTGCCCGACGTTGAGCGCATGCTGGTGCTGCGCTCGACGGACAGCGCCGCGGCCGCGCGCTTCGTGCTCGCGCTGCGTACGGCGCCGGTGACGCCGACGATGGTCGAAGTGCACTGGCCCGACGGCGTCGTCCTGGTCCGCATCGCGAGCACCGCGGCCGGTGCCGACGCGCAGATCGCCCTGTTGCGCGGCCTCGCGCCCCTCGACGAGGTCGACGTCGCTGCCGGCGAGGCACTGCTGGCCGACCAGCTCGCGCTGCCCTTCACCGGCACCGGTGCCGTTTTCGGCGTCGGCGTCCGCCCCACCGACCTTGCGCCGCTGCTCGACGCCGTCGCCCTCGTCGGTGGATCCTTCGCCGGGCGTGCCGCCCTCGTGGCGGGCGACGTCCTCCTGCCCGATGCTGACCCCGACCGCAGCAGCCGGCTGATCGCCGCGGTCCGCGACCTCGGCGGCACGGTCCAGGCGCGCCGCGGTGCCGACGCGCACCGCCTAGCCGCACCCGCCCACGCTCCGGGCATCGCCGAGCTCGAGGCGGCGCTGCGCGAGCAGCTCGATCCCGCCGGGGTCCTCGCATGAGCCTCCCCCTCACGCACGTGCCTCCGCGACCCTCCGCGGGCACACCGAAGGGCGGCGCCGACACCACCGCCTTCGCCGCCGACGCAGGGCCCGAGCGGCTGCTGCTCGACGACTGCGTCCACTGCGGCTTCTGCCTTCCGACCTGTCCGACGTACGTCCTGTGGGGCGAGGAGATGGATTCACCGCGCGGGCGCATCCTGCTGATGGACCTCGCCGAGCAGGGCGAGATCGGACTCGACGCGACCACGGTGCGCCACTGGGATTCCTGTCTTGGCTGCATGGCGTGCGTCACCAGCTGCCCGTCAGGCGTCCAGTACGACCGGCTGATCGAGGAGACGCGGGCACAGGTCGAGGAGCGCTTCGAACGCGCACCCGCCGATCGGCGCCTGCGCGACGCGCTGTTCGCCGTGCTGCCCCACCACCGCCGCATGAGCGCGATCGCCGCCCCGCTCCTGCCGTACCGAGCCTCCGGTGCGCAGCGCCTCCTGCGCCGCTCCCGGGTCTACGCCGCGCTGCCCGAGCGCATCCGCCGGTTCGAGGCGCTCTCCCCGATCGTCACGTGGGCGGCGCTGCGCGAGCAGGCGCCCGTGCACGCACTCCCGGCCTCGCCTCCGAAGCTGAAGGTCGCCCTGCTCACGGGTTGTGTCCAGCGCGCCATCTTCGGCGATGTCAATGCCGCCACCGTGCGGGTGCTGACCGCCCACGGCTGCGAGGTCGTCGCACCGCGGGCGCAGGGCTGCTGCGGCGCGCTCGAACTCCATGCCGGACGTGCGGCGTCCGCCCAGAGCCGCGCTCAGGCGCTGATGGACGTCCTCGACGACCCGACCGTCGCGTACGTCGTCGTCAACAGCGCCGGCTGCGGCTCGACCCTCAAGGAGTACGGCGCCATCTTCGCCGACGATCCGCGCTGGGCCGAGCGGGCGGCCGCGTTCGCCGCCAAGGTGCGCGACGTTCACGAGGTGCTGGCCGAGCTGGAGGCGCCCGCCACGCTGCGGCCGCTCGAGCTCGACGTCGCGTACCACGACGCCTGCCACCTCGCGCATGCACAGGGCGTCACGGTCGAGCCGCGCGACGTGCTGCGGCGCATCCCCGGTCTGGTCGTCCGCGAGATCCCCGAGGCTGCGATCTGCTGCGGCTCCGCCGGCATCTACAACCTGATCAACCCCGTCCCGGCGGCTGAGCTGGGACGACGCAAGGCCGCCCACGTCCGCAGCGTCGCTCCCGACGCCCTCGCCGCCGCCAACCCCGGCTGCCTGCTCCAGATCTCCGCGAACCTCGGCGCCGAGGGCGAGCCGATCCCGACGTTCCATCCCGTTGAGCTGATCGATGCCTCGCTCCGCGGCGAGGATGTCCGCAGCCTGCTCGAGCGCCGCCGCGAGCTGCTGCGCAGCGCCGGTACCGGTGCATGACCTGGGTCCTCGCGGTCCAGGCGTTCGCGACGCTGTTCATGGTCGGCGTGATCTGGATGTGCCAGCTCGCGCACTACCCGCTGCTTGGTGACGTCGGCGATTCGCTGCCCCGCTATCAGGCCCGCAACGTGCGGCTCACGACGCGCGTCGTCGGGCTCCCGATGATCGTCGAGGCGCTGTGTGCCGTCGCACTGCTGATCTGGCTGCCCGGTGGCCTGCCGATGTGGTCGGTCTGGCTCGGCTTCGCCTTGGTGCTGGTGATCTGGATCGCGACGATGACGACCTCGGTGCCGATGCACGCGCGTCTCGGGCAGGGGGCCGATGAGGCGGCGCTGCGCCGTCTCGTGCGCACCAACTGGATCCGCACGCTGGCGTGGACCGCGCGCGGCGTGCTCGTCCTCTGGATGCTGGTCGCGGTCTAGCGCGGCAGGCGCAGCACGCGGATCGGCCCGGTGCGCATGCCGTACTGGTTGACCGGCTGGCCGACAATCACGCCGTTCATCTCCTCGAAGCGCCGCACCCACACCGCGATCGGCAGGTAGGACGCGCCGATCGCGAGGAACATCAGTGCCGCGAGGCCGCGATACGGCTCGCCTCCGGGCACCAGGGCGAGCACCAGAAGGAGGACGACTGCGATACCGGCGGGCCCAAGGCAGCGCCCGACCGTCTGACTCGGCGCGGCAAACAGCACGCCGACGGCGGGTTCAGCGCGCTTCAACGCGCCGTGGATCGCCAGCACGCTGACCACGCCGAGGGCGAGCGCCACGACAATCGCGATACCGCTCGCCTGCCACCAGCCGAACAACGGCGCCCCGCCGACGAGGATCAACGCGAGTACGTTGAGGAATCCGAGGAGCGCCCAAACGCCGCCATTGAGGGCTTGGAGCAATGCGAGCTGGGAGAGCGCCACTGCCCGCACCCTATATGACGCGACCGGATTTGCACCCCGCCTAGACGACGCGGACGGCTTCGTCGAACTCGAGCCGCGCGCCGCGTGGACGCGTGCCGTCCTCTGCTGCGTGCCCGATGTTGACGACCATGAACGACCGCCACGATGAGTCGGCAAGGAACTCCGCATCGATTCCAACCGTGTCGATGCCGTTCATCGGCCCGGCAGCGAGGCCAAGCGCACGCACCGCGAGAATGAACGCACCGGCCTGTAACGCGGCGTTGAACATCGCCCCCTGCTCAACGCTCTGCTGATCCGGGAAGATCTTCGTCGGATCCGTGATGTACGGCGCGAGTCGCCCAAGGTGGTCAAGGAAGTCGACATCCGCGGCCAGAATCGCAGCGACGTTGGCCGACTCTGACTTCGGGCGATTGCCCTCGGCGAGCAGTGGCAGAAGCCGCGCCTTCGCCTCGGCGCTGCGCACGTAGACGATGCGGAGCGGTGTCGAGTTCACCGCGGTCGGCGACAGGCGCGTGAGCGCGTAGAGCTCGTGCAGCTCTGCATCCGTCACCTCGCGATCCACGAACTTCGAGGTCGAGTGCGCCTCATGGAAGAGCGCGTCTTTGGCAGCGGCATCGAGGGCGTTCGGCATCGGGCAGACTCCTGGGCGAGCGGTCACGAGCACCAACACCGCGGCGACTGCGGACATTCCACCACGCGGTCCGCGCGCCCGCAGGTCGGCACCTAGACTGCAGCCATGGGAGCAATCGAAGTCCGCGGACTGGTCCGCGAGTTCAAGAAGGGGCCGCGCGCCGTCGATGGCATCGACATCACGGTGGCCGAGGGCGAGATCTACGGCTTTCTGGGGCCGAACGGCGCCGGCAAGTCGACGACGGTGCTGATGCTGACGACGCTGCTGCCGCCGACGGCGGGCACGGCCACGGTGGCTGGCTTCGACATCGTCAGGCAGGGCGCCGAGGTGCGCGGCGCGATCGGCGCAGCGCTGCAGGAGGCCGCGCTCGACAAGTTCCTGACCGGCCGTGAGCACCTCAAGCTGCAGGGCGCGCTGCACGGCATGAAGAGCGCCGAGCTCAAGCGGCGCAGCGACGAGCTGCTGGAGCGCGTCGGCCTGATGGAGGCCGCGGATCGCAAGGTCGGTGGCTACTCCGGCGGCATGAAGCGCCGACTCGATCTCGCGCTCGCCCTGCTCCACGGACCGCGCGTGCTCTTCCTCGACGAGCCGACCACCGGTCTCGACCCGCAGAGCCGCACGGCGCTCTGGGATGAGGTCGCGCGGCTCAGCCGCGAGGACGGCGTCACCGTCTTCCTGACGACGCAGTACCTCGAGGAGGCCGACGCCCTCGCCAACCGCGTCGGCATCATCGACCACGGCCACATCGTCATCGAGGGTACGCCCGACGAGCTGAAGGCCTCCGTTGGTCGCTCCAGCGTTGAGATCGAGCCCCATGACGCGGCGCGTCTCCCCGACCTCGAGCGTGCGCTCGCCCCCTTCGGCACCGCGATCGCCACGCGCGGCAGCAGCGCCTCGATCCGCCTCGACGAGGGCGTTGGCGACGTGGCCGCGATCGTTCGTGCACTCGACAGCACCGGCATCGCCATTCACCAGCTGCGCCTGCGCGAGCCGACCCTCGACGACGTGTTCCT
>JBIIFR010000217.1:0-3643 GCA_044237215.1 Gaiellales bacterium | reverse complement strand
TCGTCGACGGCATCGTCGGTCGCCTGCGCGAGGAGCTTGGCGCGCCTACCTGCCCGGTCGTCGCCACCGGTGGCCTGTCGGTGCTGATTGCCGAGCACTGCGCGACGGTCACCAGTATCGACCCGCAGCTCACGCTGACCGGCCTGCGTCTGATCTGGCAGCGCGCGAGCGCAGCCGCATGACCAAGCGCGTCTGGGACGGCAAGACGTACGACCGAATTGGTACCCCGCAGGCCGAGTGGGGAAAGGTCGTGCTCGACCGCATGCAGTTGCGTGGCGACGAGACGATCGTCGACGCGGGCTGCGGCTCGGGGCGCGTGACGGAGCTGCTGCTCGAGCGCCTCCCGCAGGGGCGCGTGCTGGCGATCGACGGGTCGGCCTCGATGATCGAGGCGGCCCGGGAGCGGCTCGGTAGTCACGCGAACGTGGAGTTCACGGTCATGGACCTGCTGGCTCTCGACCTCGACGGCCGCCAGGTCGACGGCGTCATCTCCACGGCGACCTTCCACTGGATTACCGACCACGCGCGCCTCTTCGAGCGCCTCCGTGCGGTGCTCCGGCCGGGCGGCCAGCTCGTGGCGCAGTGCGGCGGCAAGGGCAACATCCAGCGCGTGCTCGCCGAGGCCTACGCAGTGATGGCGGAGCCGGCGTGGAGCGACGCGTTCGCGGGCTACACCGATCCGCACCGCTTTGCCGACGCGCCCGAGACGGAGGCGCTGCTGCACGCGGCCGGCTTCGCGCAGGCGCGCTGCTGGCTGCAGGACGCGCCGGTCAACCCGCCCGAGCCGCCGGTCTTCCTCGGCACCGTGATCCTCGGCGGTGCGATGGAGCGGCTGTCCGCCGAGCGCGGCGCCGCGTTCCTGGCCGAGGTGCTCGGGCGCCTGCCCGAGCCGTTCGAGGCGGACTACGTCCGCCTCAACATCGACGCGATCGCCTAGCGCTCGGCGCGAGCCGAGCGGCAGGCATCGGCGAACCCGCTGGCGATTTGGTTGGCGATCGCCGTATGGAGTTCGTCGAGTTCGTCAGCCTGCTGGCGCAAGAGGATCGGGTCGACGCCCATCTGGCGGAAGAACACCGCGGTTTCCGGCAGCACGTCGCCGGAGTAGTCGAGCTCGATCGCCCCGGCAAGGCTATGCAGCCAGTCGCGCGTTGACTCTGGGTGCAATTGCAGCGCCCAGTCGCGATCACCAATCCGCATCGCCTGGCAGCAGACGTCGTTCTCGATCAGCACCGTGGCGCCCTCGATCGGCTTGAAGGCGTAGCCGTGCGCGTGGAGACTCTCGTACGTGGCAGGGATGCCCGTGAACAGCGGGTCGTCCTGCGCGGCGGCCGTGGTGCGCACGGGGTAGATGCCAAGTTCGGGTGTGCACTGGTAGATCTCGGCACCGGCCGCCTGCGCGAGCAGTTGGCCACCGAGACAGATGCCGAGCACGGGGCGGCCGAGCGACCGCGCCTCGATGATCGCATCGCGGGCGTCGTGGATGGCCTGCTCGTCGTCAACGGGGTTACCCGTACCGGGCAGAGAAATCAGTCCATCAAAGTCGGCGACGCTCGGAATCGGCCCATAGGCCATCGCGAGGGTGAGCTCGACACCGGCTGCCTCGAGTGCGCGCCCGACGCGTCCAGTGGGTTTGTCGTCGTCGTTCTGGACGACGAGAATGCGCAACGGATCGTTCATGCCGGGGACGTTAGCCGCCGCCGTAGACGGAGATCGGCAGGTCGAGCTCGGTGTCGTCATCGCCCGAGCCGAGCGCCGCCAGCTCGGCCTCCATGGCGGCGACGCGCAGGCGGGCTCCGGGCGCGGCGGCGAACAGCGCCTCCTCGACCTCGTGGGAGGTGCCGAGCGTGGACAGCTCCTGGCGCAGCGTGCGCGGAAAGCTCCCGCGCTTGAGGTACCAGCCGTGGAACTTGCGCAGGAAGTGCGTGGCGCGCTGCTCGCCGAGTTCGCGCACCGTCTCGCGGATGAAGCGGACCAGCTCGGCGACGACCTCGTCGTTCGTCGGGGCGACGTCCTCGTCGCGGACCATCGACTCGAGCAGCCACGGGTTGCCCTGGGCGCCGCGGCCGATCATCACGGCGGCGCAGCCGGTCGTCTCGAGGACGGCGTGTGCCCGCTCACGTGAGGTGATGTCGCCGGAGGCGATCACGGGGACGTCGACGAGCGACACGAGCTCGGCCGTCAGGGCGTGATCGGCGTGGCCGGTGTACATCTCCTTGGCGCTGCGCGGGTGCAGCGTCAGCGCCTGCGCGCCGACCGAGACGAACAGCGGTCCGGCGATCGCGAAGTCGCGCGAGCCGTTGTCCTCACCGCGCCGCATCTTGACGGTGACCGGGACGTCGACCGCCTTGGCGACCGCCTCGACCACGCGCGCCGCGTTCTCGGCGCCGTGTGACAGCATCGTCGCGCCCGCGCCCGTCTTGGTGACCTTGCGCACGGGGCAGCCCATGTTGATGTCGACGATGTCGGCGCCCGCCTCGACGCACATGCGCGCGGCGCCAGCCATCAGCTGCGGGTCGGCGCCGAAGATCTGGACGGCGAGCGGCTTCTCGTCGCGCGCGATCCGCAGGTAGCTCATCGTGCGCTCGCTGCCGTGGCCGAGGCCGCAGGCCGAGACCATCTCCGAGCAGACGAGGCCGGCGCCGTGCCGGCGGCCCTGCCGGCGGAAGGCCTGCACGGAGACGCCGGCCATCGGCGCGAGCACGATCCGGCTCGGGATCTCCACGTTGCCGATCAGCCAGGCGTCGGTCAGGTTGCGCACGTCGATTGCCATGCGGGGAGGGTATCGGAGGCTCCGAGCGGGCGACCCCTGTACCATGCTGCCTGTTCGGCGCCGTGTTGGCGTCGAGAACGAGATCTGCCGGAGGCACCGTGGCCAAGGAAGTCGTCCTCACCGCCGAGGGGTATCGCGAACTCAAGGAGCGCCTTGATTTCCTGACGACCGAGCGTCGTCGCGAGATCGCCGCCGCCATCAAGGAGGCGCGCGAGTTCGGCGACCTCTCCGAGAACGCCGAGTACGACGCCGCCAAGAACGAGCAGGCCATCCTCGAGGACGAGATCGCCGAGCTCGAGGAGCAGCTGCGCGACGCGAAGGTCATCGAGAAGGGCGACCAGCCTCGCGGCGAGGTCGCAATCGGCTCGACCGTGACGCTGAAGGGGCCCCGCAACAGCGAGCGCAAGTTCAAGCTCGTCGGCTCTGCCGAGGCGGACCCCGACCAGAATCGCTACTCCAACGAGTCGCCGATCGGCCGTGCGGTGCTGGGGGGCAAGAAGGGTGACAAGGTCGATGTCATCACGCCCAAGGGCATCGTCAAGTACGAGATCACCGCGATCTCGCGCGTCTAGGAGCACCCGGTGGACTTCGCGTCCCTGCCGCATCGGTTCGGTGATCGCGCGGCGATCGGCGATCTGCGCAGCGCGGAGGACCGGCTCGAGCCGGAGCAGGCGGGCGAGCGCAGCTGGCGTGTGGCCGGTCGTGTGCTGGGCCGGCGCGGTCAGGGCGGCGTCACGTTCATCGATCTCGAGGACGTGTCCGGTCGCATCCAGCTGCTCGTCGAGCTCGCCCGGCTCGGCGACGCGGCGTACGAGGTCGTGCGCGGCGTGTCGATCGGCGATCTGGTCGGCGTCGAGGGTACGGCACTCCGGA
>JBIIFR010000215.1:0-3655 GCA_044237215.1 Gaiellales bacterium | reverse complement strand
AGCACCGAACTGGCGCTCGAGCCACGTCGCGCGCTCGCACGCGACTCGGCAGTAGGGTCAGAGGAAGTCCGACCAGATCAGAATGCGCAGCGGTTCGCTCATGGCATGTCCCCCTCGGTGATGACGGCTGGCGACCCGTCGCTGTCCTCCAGCAGCTGCCGCTCCGCCGCCACGCGGGAGCGACGCGCCTCGAGCAACTGCCGCAGCACCACCTGCACCGAACCGGCGATCGGGATCGCCAGCAGCGCGCCGATGATCCCGAGCAGGGAGGCGCCGACCAGGACGCTGACCAGCACGATAAAGGGCGAGACGTCGATGCTCTTGCGCATCACGACCGGCTGGATGATGTGGTTCTCGAGGAACTGGTAGATGACCGCGAGAATCAGCATCACGATGCCGGCGGTGAGGCTGTGCGTAAACGCGACGAGCACCACGACGATGCTGCCGATGGTGGCGCCGACGAGCGGGATCAGGTCGAGGACGCCGACGAGCAGGGCCAGCGCCAGCGCGAAGGGCACGCCCAGCAGCCAGGCGCTCACACCGGTGATCGTGCCCGCAATCGTCGCGATGAAGAGGACGCCTGCGGTCCAGCGGGCGATCGTCCCGTTGACCTGATCAAACACGACGAGCGAACGATCGGCCGCCCCGGGGCGCAGCAGCTCGGTGATCGTGCGCAGGAAGCGCGGGATCTCGAGCAGCAGAAACAGCGTCATGAACAGCACCGTCAGGGCCTTGCCAAAGCCGGTTACGACGGCGGTGGCGACCCCGAGCAGGTTGCCGGCCTGCGCGGGCAGGCGGTCCGAGTACTGCGTCGCACCCTCCTCGAGTCGGGTGGCGAAGTCGTAGCGATCGTCGAAGCGCCTGAAGACGCTCCAGTTGCGCAGCTCGTCGATCAGCCCGGGCGCGCGGGTGGCGAACGATCGCAGCTCCTCGTAGAGCGGCGTCAGCAGGGCCGCCAGGAACACCAGGAAGAGCACCAGGAGCCCGAGTACGACGATCACGGAGGCCACGCCGCGGCGATTGCCGATGCGTCGCTCGAGCACGCTGACCAGCGGGTTCAGCGCAAGGGCGAGGAATGCGGCGATCAGCACCAGCTCGAGGACGGTGCGGACCTGCCAGAGCAGAAGCGTCAGCACGGTGAAGCCGGTTCCGACGACCAGGAGCCGCAGCAGCGTGCGCGACGAGATGGTGATCTCGACGCGACGGGGGGGTGCGGGCGGCTGCGGCACGGCCCGAGTGTACCGCGCCGACGGGTAGGCTCCGTGCCAATGACGCAGCGCTCCCTGATGGTGGTGACCGGCGGCTCGTCCGGCATCGGCCTCGCGCTGGCGCGCCGGCTGCGGGAGCGCGGGACAGACCTGTTGCTCGTGGCCCGCGGCGCCGACCGCCTCGCCGCGGCCGGGCGCGCGTTGGCCTGCGACACGTTGGTCGCCGATCTCGCCTCCGCCGAGGGCATCGCCACGCTCGGCGAGCGGCTCGCCGGCGTCGAGCGCATCCCCGTGCTCGTCAATAACGCCGGCGGTCCGTTCCGTACGCCACTCCTCGAGCACGACCCCGACGAGGCCCGGGAGGCCATCGAGCTGCTGTACCTCGCAATGGTGCGCGTCACCGCGGTCGCGTGGCCCGGACTGGCCGCGGCGCGGGGCTCGATCGTCAACGTCGTCAGCGTGGCCGGGACCGTTTCGACCGGCTCGGCGCCGCACTACGCCGCCGCCAAGCACGCGGCGATCGCCTGGTCACGCGGGCTGCACGTGGAGGCCGCTGCCGTCGGCGTGCACGTGCTGACGGCCAATCCCGGCCCCGTCGCGACCGCCGCCTTTCCCCACGATCGCCTGCGCGGTCACCGCTGGTTGCGGCACGCCGTGATCGACGACACGCGCTGCGCCGACACGATCCTGCGCGCGCTCGAACGCCGACGCGCCGAGTCGTTCCACCCAGAGTGGTGGCGGGCCGCCACGGTCGCCCAGGCCATCGCCCCGGGGGCGATGGCGCGGCTTGCCCGCCGCAGTCGCACGCGGTTCGGCTAGACGGCCGGGAGAAAGCCGATGCGCTCGCGCACGGCCTCGATCTGGGGCACCGCCAGCTCCAGCGCGCGCTCAGCACCCCGACGCAGCAGGCGCTCAACCTCGGCCGGGTCGCCGGCGAGCTCCGCGTGGCGGGCCTGGAGCGGCGCCAGAAGCTCGATCACGCCTGCGGCCACATCCTTCTTGAAGTCGCCGTAGCCCCGGCCCTGATAGCGGGCCTCAAGGTCGGCGATCGAGACGTTCTCGACCGCGGACTGGAGGGACAGCAGCCCCGACACCCCGGGCTTGCCCTCGGGGTCGTGGCGGATCTCGCCGTCGGAGTCGGTGACGGCGGACATGATCTTCTTCTGCAGGCGCTTGGGATCCTCCAGCAGCGTCAGCGTGCCCTGCTCGGTTCCGCCCGTCGTCGACATCTTCCGCGTCGGCTCCTGCAGGTCGACGATGCGGGCGCCGGCCGGGGGAATCGCCGCCTCGGGGACGACGAAGGTGTCGCCGTAACGGCCGTTGAAGCGGATCGCGATGTCGCGCATCAGCTCGAGGTGCTGCCGCTGATCCTCACCGACCGGGACCCGCCCGGCGTTGTAGAGCAGGACATCCGCAGCCTGCAGGACGGGGTAGTCGAAGAGGCCGACGGAGACCGACTCCTGACCATCGGACTTGTCCTTGAACTGCGTCATGCGCCGCAGCTCGCCCATGGTCGCCGTGCAGTTGAGGTACCAGGCCAGCTCCATGTGCTGGGGCACGTGGCCCTGCACGAAGAGGACCGAACGCTCGGGATCGATCCCCGCGGCGAACAGCAGCGTCGCCAGAGACAGCGTGGCTTGCCGCAGCTGCTCGGGATCGACGGGCACGGTGATCGAGTGCAGGTCGACGATGCAGAAGAGGCACTCGTGCTCGTCCTGCCCATCGACCCAGTGACGGATCGCGCCGAGGTAATTGCCGATGTGCTTGTCGCCGGTGGGCTGGATGCCGGAGAAGACGCGTGCCATGGCGGTACCGTACCGGCCGCGTCCGGCGACCGGCGCAGGCGGTCTGGTACCGTCGGCCCGTGCCAGAACAGGGAATCGATCCGCTCGATCGCATCCGCGGTCGCCTCGAGGAGCTCTCGCCGAACGACCAGCGTGTGGCCGACACGGTGCTGCGGGATCCCACGGGCGTGGCCTTCATGTCAGCCGATGCGCTGGCCACCGCCGCCGGCGTCTCCAAGGCCGCCGTCGTCCGTTTCGGCGCCCGGCTCGGGTACGGCGGCTTCACCGGCCTGCAGGAGGCGTTGCGCGGCGATATCCGCGGGCGGCTGGAGGATGCGTCCGCGCCGTCCACCGGCGAGACACTCGTGCAGCGCTGGCTCGAGGCGGTAGAACGGGATCTGCGCACGGTCGCGACTGCAACCCCGCCGGAGGCGCTCGACCGGGCCGCCGCCCTGCTCGAATCGGGCGAGGGCTGGATCCACGTGTTCGGCCAGCGCGCGAGCGCGGCCGTCGCCGAGTACGCCTACTTCCTGCTCAACCCGATGCTGCCGAACGTCGTCCGCGTCGAGGCCGGCGAGTCCGCGCTCGCCGACCGGCTGATGGGCATCGGTCCCGAGGATCGTCTGCTCGCGTTCACCTTCCGCCGCTACGCCAAGGTCACCA
>JBIIFR010000214.1:0-3672 GCA_044237215.1 Gaiellales bacterium | reverse complement strand
GCTCGCCGTTGGCGGTGAAGCCCTCGATGTGCGGTGCTGGGCCGATGACGGCCATCAGCCAGGCGGCGAGGATCGCGGCGCGCGGTCCGCCGATCGTCCAGGCGATCACGGCGAGCGCGATCACCAGCGCGACGCCGGCCAGCAGGGCGAGCATGCGGATCGACCACTCGTCTCCGAACCAGAGGGCAATGCGGTAGAGCCCGACCAGGCCTTGCGGCCGATCGACCCAGGCGACATCGCCGTAGAGCGCGAAGCCGCGCGCCCAGGTGCGGGCGACGGCGCCGTAGCCCGCCTCGTCAACGCTCAGCGGAACGTTCAGAAAGCGCAGGCGCAGGACGATGTCGGCGGCGATGGCTCCACCGATCCAGAGCCAGGCGCGGCGGAGGGTCACGGCCTAGGCGCCGGTCGAGGCGCCGACGAGCGCGAAGAACTCGGCGCGGGTACGCGGGTCGTGGCGCAGCATGCCGCGCACCGACGACGTCGTGGTGCGGGAGCCGGGCGCGCGCACCCCGCGCACCGTCATGCAGAGATGCTCAGCCTCGAGCACGACTCCGACGCCGCGCGGCTGGAGCGTCTCCTCGAGCCAATTGGCGACCTGCGATGTCATGCGCTCTTGTACCTGGAGGTCGCGCGAGTACATATCGACGACGCGCGCGAGCTTCGAGAGTCCGACGATGCGCGGTCCCGGGATGTACCCGACGTGCGCGACGCCGGTGAACGGCAGCAGGTGGTGCTCGCAGAGGGCGTGGAACGGGATGTCGCGGACGACGACAAGCTCGTCGTACTCACCGTCGTTCGGGAACGTCGTCGATTCGAACGGCTTGACGGTGAGGAGCTCCTCGTACATCCGCGCGACGCGGCTGGGCGTGTCGTGCAGCGATTCGTCGTCGAGGTCGTAGCCGAGGCCGGTCAGCAGATCGGCGGCGGCCTGCTGGATCTTGGGTAGGTCGATCGGCCCGCGGGCGCGGATGGGGTTCGGCGTGCTCACGCGCGGAGTGTAGCCGCCGTCTGAGTGCTGGCGGGCAGCCGGGCTCAGTCGTCGAACGCGGTGCGCCGATCCTGCTTGCGTTTGGCCTGCCGGTGCTTCTCGTCGAGCCGTCGCTCCTGGCTGCCCCGCGTCGGCCGTGTCGGCACTCGGTGCGGCTCGCGACGCAGCGCGCCGTCGACCAGCTTGACCATCCGCTCCTCGGCCGCCACCCGGTTCTGATACTGCGAGCGCTGCTCCCCCGCCCGCACGACGAGCTCGTCATCGACGATGCGCTGGTGGAGGAGTGCGCGGATGCGATCGAGCTCGGCCGGCGTCAGCCCCATGATCGCAAGCGGCAGCCGGAGCTCAACGCGCGTCTGCGAGCGGTTGCGGTGCTGGCCGCCCGGGCCGGAGCCCGTCGTCGCGTGCATCGTGGCCCGTTCGACCGGGAGGTATCTGCCGTCAGCGAGGCGCATGGGCGCATTGTGACTGCGCTGGCCGCATGTGCACTGCGGCATGTCCTAGGCACATGGTGCGGTTGTTCCGCCCGCACGCGGGCCAATGTAGCGACAGGCCGACCAATCAGATGGGGAGCACGGCGCGCATCGTCGCGCCACCCATCAGGCCGGGCTCGATCGTCCAGTGCCGAGCTGTGGCATCGTCGAACAAGGCGCTGCCTAGGCCAGGCACGCCGCCCTGCGGGCCGATGCCATCGTCGATCACCCGCAGTTCGAGGTGCTCATCGCTCTGCACGATCCCGATGGTCGCGTGCGATGCAGCGCCGTGCACGACGGCATTCGTGAGTGCCTCCGTGATCAGCGATGCGATCGTGGGGACAACGGCAAGTGGGATGCTTTCCGCTTCGATCTCCCATGCGACTCCCAAGACGCCGTTCCAGCGGCGTTCGGCATTGGCCATCAGCTCGACCATGCTTTGGCCGGAAACCGTGCGGTGCGGGTCGTACTGCACGCTCAGCGCAGCGATGGCGGCATCAGTAGCAACACGCAAGTCGACCTCGCTGCGCGTACGCACTGCTTCCTGCATGGCGAGACTGGCACTGATGAGGTCCGTCTGCATGGAGCCATGGAGGTACTCGGCGACGTCGCGCCGCAGGCGATCCGTGGCTTCCTGCATCGCGAGCTGCTCAAGCTCCTTGACGTTGATCTGCTGCGCGAGGTCGAGGACAACCTCGTCTCGCGCATCGCGGAGCGCGGCGGCGGTGGTGGTGAGCATCACGGTGCTGAACAGCAAGGCGATGACCAGTGGAACGCGACCGCTTGCCGCACCAACAGCCTGCGCGGCGATCATGACCGGCAACGAGGCACACACGATGGCCACCCCCGTGATTGGAAGCGCAAGTGCCTGAGAGCGCCGTACGATGGCTCGCCCGCAACGGAAGCAGACATTGATCGAAACGACCGCCACCACGAGTGCGACAGCGCAGTTGGCAAACCCAAGCCGAGCGATCGCTCCAATGACGAAAAGAAGGCAGAACCCAACCGTTGGCACGAGGATCGGCAGTGGGTTGCGACGAAGCTCGCTGCCAATGTAGTGGCGCCAGCGCACCGGCGGAATTGGGGTACCCGTCGACTGCCAAAGCTCGTGACTGAGCGGGCGCATACCGGTCCGCGCCGCCGCCAGCAGGCTCGCTGCAATGGCAGTGGGGTCGGGTTGTTCTTCCGCGAGCAGCTGCGCCGTCGATGCACGAGCCTGCTGCAGACGGGCCTCGATCGTGGTGAGCGTCTCATCGAGCGTCGCGTCGAGCACGCCTGCCGCACGAAGGCGCTCTTCGCTACGGCGCACATCAAGCGCAACCAGACGCGCCCGTTCGGTCGTGTACGCATCACGCGAAGCAACGAAATACACCATCGCCAGATACAGGGCAGGCCCCACGACGAACGAGAAGAAAAGCAGTGGCGCACCCTCGCTTGTCGCAGGCACAACGCCACCGAACAGCACTGGCACAACGACCAGGCACACACTGCGCGTCACACCAATCCAGCCCCCGAGTGCGAGCACGATCGCCAACGGCAAGGGCGCAGAAGGGCGCCGGCGGATGACGAGCCAACGAATGCCCAGCATCACGATGCCGTCGAAGATGCACTGCGCGACCCAGGCAGCGAGGATGACGTCTACGGACCAATTCTCACCCGCCTGAAACCCGATCGTTCCGACAGCCAGAAAAACAACGAGAACGGCATAGAGCGGCAGCGAGACGGCACACTGGCTACCCAGTAACTCGCGGGTTCTAGTGAGCGAGGGGGTCATGACCGTCAGCACCCGCGAGCGCGTAGTACGTGCGAGTGATCTGGACACGCGTGTTGTGTGTGCGGTCGGCGGCAAGGCCAAGTTGCTGGGCCAAACGATTGAGCGTTCGCTCGACCGACTTCTCGGTTACGCAGCGTGCCCGTGCGATCTCGGCGTTCGTCATCCCTTGAGCGACGAGCCGCATCGTGTCGAGCTGATTGTTGGTCAGCGGCGACTCGGAACTCGGTGCCTCCTGATCGCCCGGAAGCCCCGCCTGCTCGATTGCCCGCTCTACGCGCGCACAGAGCGCCGGCATGTCGCTGACCTCGTGTTTCAACACATACTCGCTGCCGAGCGGCAACTGCGAGAGCTTGCTCCCAACAAGGCGCGGCTCGCTGTAGGAGGTGAGCACGACCACGCCGAGCTCCGGCTGGCGACGGCGCAGCGTGTGGGCGATC
>JBIIFR010000213.1:0-3681 GCA_044237215.1 Gaiellales bacterium | reverse complement strand
GGCTCGTCGACCATGCGGCGCAGCTCCTGCGCGATCACCTCGACGGCGAGGCTCGCCCGGTTGATGTCGACGCCGGCCTGCACGGCGAACGAGCCCGTGTCGGTGTAGGCGGCGTTGCGGCCGAAGACGTAGTACGCGAGACCGCGGCGCTCGCGCACCTCGGTGAACAGGCGCGACGACATGCCGCCGCCGATCACGGCCTGCCAGACCGCCATCGCGTAGCGGTCCTCGTCGTTCGAGCGCATGCCGTCGACGCCGAGCACGATGTGCGCCTGATCGCCGTCGCGGCGCTCGATGGCGACGAGCGGCTCGGTGATCGCCGGGATCACGGTCTCGGGCAGCGGCGGGGTGGGCTCGCCGGGGAGTGCACCGAAGCGCTCCCGCACGTCGGCGAGCAGCGCGTCGGTGACGTTGCCGCCGAGCCCGATCGCGATCCGCTCGGGCCGGTACCAGGCGCCGAGGTAGTCGAGGAACGTCTGGCGGGTCGCCGCGCGGACGGTCTCCTTGGTGCCGATGATGGGGCGGCCGATCGGCGAGTCGCCGTAGCGCGCCGTGTCGTACACCTGGCCGACGATGTCGCGCGGCGTGTCGGTGTACATGTTGATCTCCTCGACGATCACGCCCTTCTCGCGCTCGAGCTCCTCCTCGTCGAACGTGGAGTGGAGGAACATGTCGCTGAGAACGTCGACCGCCGTGCCGGCGTCGGCCGCCGCGCACTTCACGTAGTACGCGGTCAGCTCCTTGCCGGTGAAGGCGTTGAACTCGCCGCCGATGCCATCGATCTCCGCTGAGATATCGCGTGCGGTGGGCCGCTGTTCGGTGCCCTTGAAGAACATGTGCTCCGAGAAGTGGGCGATGCCGCCGACCTCCGGCGTCTCGCAGCGCGAGCCGGCGGCGACGGAGATGACGACGGCGACGCTGGCGGCGTCACGCATGGGGGCGCTGAGGATACGGGCGCCGTTGGGCAGGGTCTCGAGTTCGAACATGACCACACGCTACTGGCTCGCCGCCGCTGCGGTTCTGTTCCGTCCTCGCGAGCGATTTACCAGAGGGGCCTGACCCCTCGGTTACACCGCCGGGCCGATGGTGACGTGGACGCGGCTGTCGTCGAAGGACAGCCAGCCGGCGACGTCGGCGGCCGCGGGCAGCGGCGCGTCGTAGCTCCACGCGACGTCCTCGTGCAGGACGCCGTCGATGCGTGCCGCGTGGTACGTCGTGTCGCCCTTGTACGGGCAGTGCGTCGTCGTGGCGCTGGGCTCGAGCAGGTCCTCGCGCACGTCCTCGCGCGGCAGGTAGTAGCGGGCCACGCCGGTGTCGGATTGCCGCACCACCGACGGGCGCTGCGAGTCGGCGAGCACCGTGTCGTCGATGGTGATGACGATGCGGGCCGCTCGCGGCTCGACGGTGATGTCGGGATCGGCGATCTCGTGGGCCGGGCGGGGCTCGTTCATGGCCGCAGCCTAGCCCACGGCCGAGCGGACCAGCGCGACGGCGATGAGCAGCATCACGACGCCGATCGCGCTGTCGAGGATGCGCCAGGTCAGCGGGCGCGCCATCAGCGGTGACAGAAGCCGGGCGCCGAAGCCGAGGCCGGTGAACCAGACGACGCTGGCCGCCGCCGCCCCGAGGGCGAACCACCAGCGCTGGTCACCGAAGGAGGCGCCGATCGTGCCGAGCAGCAGCACCGTGTCGAGGTAGACGTGCGGGTTCAAGAACGTCAGGCCGAGCATGGTGAGCGCGACCGCGGCGGCGGCCTGCGGCGCCTGCTGTGACGGCAACAGGACCTCGGGGCGCAGCGCGCTGCGAAACGAGCGCACGGCGAACCAGAGCAGGTAGGCGGCACCGACGACCGTGATCACGGTGAGCAGGTCGCCGTGCGCCTGCACGAGCGCGCCGAGGCCGCCGACACCAGCCGCGATCAGGAGTGCATCGGCGCTCGCGCAGATCGCGACGGCGAGGAAGACGTGGTTGCGGGCCAGGCCGAGCCGCAGGACGTACGCGTTCTGCGCGCCGATCGCGATGATCAGCGTGAGGCCGGTCAGGAACCCGGCGGGAATCGCGTCCACCAGCGGTTCAGCCGCCGTTGCGGCGCAGCTCGTCCTCGGGGACGTCGCGCAGGACGCGGGCCGGCACGCCGACCATCACGGTGCCGGCCGGGACGTCCTTCGTCACCACGGCGCCAGCACCGATGAAGGCCTCCTCGCCGATCTCGATGCCGGGGCAGAGGCAGACGGCGCCGCCGATGCGGGCGCCGCGGCGGATCGTCGGGCCCCGCAGGAGGGCGTGGCGCCGCTCGGTGCGGCCCATGAAGTTGTCGTTCGTCGTGACCACACACGGTGCGATGAAGACGTCGTCCTCAAGCAGGCTCTTGGCGGTGATGTACGACTGCGACTGCACGCGGCAGCCCTCGCCGATCACCGTGTCGTTCTCTACCGTCACACCGCGGCCGATCACGGTACCGCTGCCGATCGTGCAGCGCTCGCGGACGAAGGCCTGGTCGCCGATGATCACGCGCTCGCCGAGCACGGTGCCGGCGTAGACGATCGCATGCGTGGAGATGGTCGAGCCTGCGCCGACGATGAGGCCGGGCAGGTCGCCGCCCTTGGCGACGGACTTCGGACCGAGCTTCGGGCGCTTGCCGAGCACCGCGTGCTCGCCGACCGTCACGCCGTCGCCGAGCACGGTGCCGGCGCGCACGACGGCGTAGGGGCCGATCTCGACGTCTGCGCCGAGCTCGACGCCGGCCTCGACGATCGCGGTCGGGTGAACCTCGCGCATCAGCCGTCCAGCCGGATCGGCGCTCCGCGCTGCTCGAGCGACGTCTGCAGCGCGGTCAGCACCTCGACGACGGCGAGCCCCTCGGCGCCGGAGGCGACGGTCGCCCGGCCCTCGCAGATCGCCGCGACGAAGGCCTTCGTCTCCTGGACGAGCGGCTCGGCGTTCGGGACCTGCGGAATCCGGACGTCACCGGTGCGCAGCGCCTGGAACTCGCCCCAGGTGTCGAAGCGCGATGGCGACGACGCCTTCTCGTAGACCGTCAGCTTGCGGTCCGCCTCGGTGTCGTCGAAGACGGCCATGCCCTCGGAGCCGACGACCGTGAGCTTGCGGCTCTTGTGCGGGTCGAGCCACGACACGTGCAGGTGCGCCACGAGGCCGCTCGGAAAGTGCAGGTATCCGAAGACGACGTCCTCGACGCCCTCGCGCAGGAAGGCCTCGCCGCGGGCGGAGACCTCCTCGGGACGCTCGCCCGCGATCGCGAGGGCCAGCGAGATGTCGTGCGGGGCGAGGCTCCAGAGCGCGTTCTCGTCGGCGCGGACCTTGCCGAAGTTGAGGCGGTTCGTATAGAGGTACAGCATCCGGCCGAGCTCGCCCGACGCGGTGATGTCGTGCAGCTGCTGGAAGACGGGATGGAAGCGCAGGAGGTGGCCGACCATCAGCACGCGGTTGCCGGCCTCGGCGGTGGCGACGAGCTCGCGGGCGTCGGCGACGGTCAGGGCCAGTGGCTTCTCGATCAGTGCGTGTTTGCCGGCGGCGAGGACGCGCATGCCGATCGCGTGGTGGCTCGGGGCGCCCGTGGCGACGACGATCGCGTCGAGCGTGTCGTCCTCGAGCAGGTCGTCGAAGCGATCGGTCAGCACCGTGCCGGGGTAGCGGCCCTCGAGGCGGGCGCGGTTGCCCTCG
>JBIIFR010000212.1:0-3699 GCA_044237215.1 Gaiellales bacterium | reverse complement strand
CGACAGCTGGGCGACCTCGTTGACTGGCGGCGCGCCATCAGCGGCGAGGCCGCATTTCTCGCGGCGCAGCGGCATGAGGCTGACGCGCTGGAGCGGGTCGCGGTCGCCGCGGCGGAGGCCGAGCGCGCGGCACTCGGCGGCTACGCAGACTATCGTCGCGCCGACAGCGGCTTCCACATCGCGCTGGCCGAGGCCTCGGGCAGTTCGCGACTGCTGGCCGCGGAGACGGCACTTCAGGCCGAGCTGGGTGACATCCTCGCGGCCTTGCCGGGCACGTGGCCGACGGGCGCCCTCCGCTCCTCCACGGGCGGTCACACGCCGATCCTCACCGCCGTGCTGCGTGGCCAGCCGGAGGCAGCGCGCGCCGCGATGCTCGAGCACGTCGAGGCCACGCGGGATTGGATCGTCGGTCTCCATCCGGGGCGTCTCTCGACCTGACCCTTGCTTTTTGAAACCTACTGCGTAGAGTTCTTCGTATGGCCACCGCTGAATCCCCCCTCGACGCCCCCGACCTGCCGTTCTTCGACGTCAACGACCTCGCCTTCTCGATCCGCGCCGAACCGGTGAAGGCCGCGCGTGAGGCCGGCCCGTACGCGCGCACTCCGTACGGCCTCGCGGTCTTGCGCTACGAGGAGGTCAACCGGCTCGTCAACGACAAGCGCCTGATCCAGGGCAGCGCGCGCTGGGCCGAACACAACGGCATCGTCGGCGACTGGGGACGCTGGTGGGCCAACATCGTGCTCAACAAGGAAGGCGCCGAGCACGTGCGCCTGCGCAAGCTCGTCAACCCGGCCTTCTCCTCCCGCCACGTCGATGGGCTCGTGCCGAAGTTCCAGGAGCTTGCCAACGAGCTGATCGACTCCTTCATCGACGAGGGACAGTGCGAGTTCATCACCCAGTTCTCCGAGCCCTACGCGACACGCGTGATCTGCCGGCTTCTCGGAGTCACCGACGAGAACTGGGCCGAGCTCGCCGAGTACTCCGCGGAGATGGGCCTCGCGCTGTCGATCTCCGGACGCGAGCACCTCGACGAGATCCAGCACGGCCTCGACAAGATGGGCGAGTACGCGGACGGACTCATCGCCCGTCGCCGGCACGAACCGCACGATGACTTTCTGCAGTCGCTCGTCGACGCCAACGAGGACGGTGACCGCCTCAGCGATCTGGAACTGCGCGACACCGTCATCCTGCTGTTCCAGGGGGGCATCGAGACGACCCGCAATCAGCTTGGGATCGGGATGGACCTCTTCATCCGGCACCCTGACCAGTGGGACCTGCTCGGCCGTCAGCCCGAGCTCGCGGCGAACGCGGTCGAGGAGATCATGCGCGTCCGCCCCACCACCACCTGGGTCACGCGCGAGGCTGCCGAGGACTGCGACATCGACGGGATCTTCGTGCCCCGGGGCACGACCGTGCACCTCTTCACCGAGTCGAGCGGCACGGACACGCGCACCTACCCCGACCCGTCCTTCGACATCCAGCAGATCGACCGCCCCAAGCACTTCGCCTTCGGCGGCGGACGCCACTATTGCCTCGGGCACTTCATCGCCCGTGGCGACATGACCGAGGCGCTCGCGCTCCTCGCGCAGCGGCTGCCGGGCCTCCGATACGCCGAGGAGCCGACGTGGCTGCCCGACTCCGGCAACACCGGCCCGGTGCGCCAGGTGCTCACCTGGGATCGCGAGGCGGCCCGATGAGCGATGCCCTCACCCTGCACCGCGAGGCGAACGCGCGCGCCGCCGACGACCTCGTGGCGCGCGTCGAGCAGGCCGGCGTCGAGTTCATCTACTACCAGTTCGTCTCGATCAACGGCCGCGTGCTCGCCAAGGTCGTGCCGGCCGCGCACCTCAGGCGCAGCCTTGACAAGGGCGTCCAGTTCCACGGCTCTGCGATTGCGGATGTGGCCTCCGACCGCCATGGCGACCTGTTCGGCGGCGGCATCGCGGCTGAGGAGTTCGCAGTCATGCCCGACGCCGACTCGTTCCAGGTGCTGCCCTGGGAGCCGAGCGTCGGCCGCTTCCTCTGCAGCCTCTACCGCCGTGACGACAGCCATCGCGATCCCGGCGCACCGCTCCCGACCGACACGCGGGGCGTCATGCGTCGGGCCATCGACGCGCTCGAGGCGCGCACGGGCTACGAGCTGCGCAGTGGCACGGAGCCCGAGATCACCTGGCGGGGTGCGGGCTACGACCCGGTCGCGCGTCCCGGCGTGAGCACCGCCTACCACGCTGGCACGCTCGAGCTGACGCGGGAGATCTATCAGCGCGTAATCCGCTACGCCCGGGCCATGGACATCGAGATGATCGAGGGCGACTACGAGGACGCCGGGCAGATCGAGCTCAACTTCATGTACGACCGTGCCGATCGCACCGCCGACCGCCTGCTCACCTACCGGCAGATCTGCGTGCAGGTCGCCCGCGAGCTCGGCATCGAGGTGACGTTCATGCCGAAGCCCACGGTGGGAATCATGGGCAATGGCTGCCACCACAACCTGTCGCTCTGGCAGGACGGGCAGAACGTGTTCGCCGAGCCCGGGCGGCGCGAGCTGCACATCACCGACACCGCGCGACACGCCCTCGGCGGCCTGCTGGCCCACGCCGCCGAGTCGATGGCCGTCTACGGCAGCACCGTCAACTCGTATAAGCGCTACTGGGACGCCGGGCAGTTCGCTCCCTCCCGCGTCGACTGGGGCCTTGACGACCGCAGCCGCAGCGTGCGGGTCAGCGCCAGCGGCCGGCTCGAGCTGAAGCTGCCCGACTCGATCGTGAACCCCTACCTCTCGCACACGCTGATTGCCGCGGCGATCGAGGACGGTCTGGCCAACGCCATCGACCCCGGTCCCGCGCCGGAACCCGGCACAATCGGCCCCGAGCTGTTCGACCCGCTGCCGCTGACGCTGGGCGACGCGGTCGAGCGCTTCGGCACGTCACCGTGGGTGCGCGCGACGCTCGGAGCCGATCTGACCGATCTCTACACTTCGTTCAAGCGCGACGAATGGGCCCGCTTCTGCGGCGCCGTCACCGACTGGGAGGAAACGATGTACAGGCAGTGGATCCCGTGAGCAGCTACGACCTCATCACCCCCGGCACGCTGACGCTCGGCTGCGGCGATCTCGACGCCATGCCGCTGATGGGGCTGATTGCGGCCGACGGCACGCGCCCCGGCTACGAGCCGGACGCCGCCCGTCTCGTCGCGGCGCAGCTCGGTCTCAGCCTTACCTGGGTCCCACTCGAGTGGAGTGACTTCTACCCGGCGCTGCACGAGCGTCGGGTTGATGGCATTTGGTGTGGGCAGGGCATCACCGACCATCGCCGCACGCTCGCAGACTTCACTCGACCCTACGCGGTGTTCAACGAGTCGCTCGTCACCCGGATCGAGAGCACCATCAGCAACCCGTTGGAGTGTGCAGGCAAGCGCATCGGCGCGATCGCGCTGAGCACCAACATGGCGCTGACCGAGACGTTCCCGGGCGTGATCCCCGTGCCGTTCGATGGGGCAACGGACGACGTGTACGCCGACATGATCGCCGCCACGCGCACCGGCGAGATCGACGGGTTCGTCGATGACGACGTCGTCATGATCGTGCTGGACGAGGACCCGGAGCTCCGCCTCGCCTTCACCGTCGAGACGCGCAATCAGTGGGGCATCGCCGTTCGCCACGGCGAGGACGAGCTCCGCGCCGCGCTCGACGCGGCTCTC
>JBIIFR010000211.1:0-3702 GCA_044237215.1 Gaiellales bacterium | reverse complement strand
GCCGCCGCACTCTTCGTCGAGCGCGGCGGACGCACCCTGACGCCCTTCGCCGACCTCGACGACGACGTGCACGCCGCCGCGCTGGAGGCCCTCGCCGCCGCGGTCGCCCGCGGCATCGTCAAGCGCCTTAACGTCGAGCGTGTGGCGGGCGCGTCTGCGCTCGGATCGGTGTGGGAGGAGCGGCTCGTTGCCGCCGGCTTCCGCACCGGCCCGAAGCGCCTATCGCTCGGGTAGTCCGGCGCAATCAGATCAGGAGCCGCGACCCTGGGAGGACATGACAACCGCGCGGATGTGGTGTCCTCCCCCCACCTGCGGCAGCGCTCCTTGACACGCTCGAGCAGGTAGGACACCACATCCGCGCGGTTGTCATGTCCTCCCTGTCCAGCGAGCCGACCTGGATTGCGCCCCGGAAACGCAAAAGGCCCCGCCCGATCCGAGGATCAGGCGGGGCCGCGTGCGTCAGAGCTAGGCCGAGGCGACGTCGGCCAGCGCGGCCTTGAGCGCACCGGTCAGCTCGTCGATCTCGGCGTGGCCGCAGATCAGCGGCAGCGCCGTGACGACCATCGGCTTGACGCGGACGTCCGGGCGGACGATCACGCCGTGCTTGCGGACAGCGCCCGCGACGGGTGCCGTCAGCGCGTTGTCCGTCAGCTCCAGGGAGTGGTAGAAGCCCTTGCCGCGCGCCTCGACGACGAGGTCGCTGGAGGCCGCCACGTCGGCCATCGCGGCCGCGTAGTAGTCCTCGTTGGCGAGCACGTTGTCCATCACGCCGAGCCGCTCCATGATCTCCAGGTTCTTCAGCGAGACGGCACAGGCCAGCGGGTGGCCACCGAACGTGAAGCCGTGCGCGTACATCGTGTCCGCGTTGATCAGCGGCTCGCCGACGGCCTCGGTGAAGACCACGCCGCCGCACGGCGCGTAGCCCGAGGTGATGCCCTTGGCGAACGTGCAGATGTCAGCGTCGAAGCCGAGGCGGTCCGACGCGAACCAGCCACCGACCCGACCGAAGCCGGTGATGACCTCGTCGCACCAGAGCAGAACGCCGTACCGGTTGCAGATCTCGCGGATCCGCGCCCCGTAGCCATCGGCCGGCGGCAGGCCGCCACCGTTCTGAATCGGCTCGACGACGACAGCCGCGACGGTGTCGGGACCCTCGGCGAGGATCTGCTGCTCGATCGCGTCGGCGCAGGTCAGCGTGCAGCCGCCCTTGTCGTGGCAGTAGAGGCAGGAGCGCTGATGCGTGTTCGGCGCGTGGCGGACGTTCGGGTCGAGCGGCTCGAACGGCACGCGCGACAGCGGGATGCCGGTCAGCGCGAGCGCGCCCATCGTGCAGCCGTGGTACGCGCCGCGCCGGGCGATGATCTTGCGCTTGAGCGGCTGGCCCTTGGCCAGGAAGTGCTGGCGCACGAGCTTCATGGCCGACTCGACCGACTCCGAGCCGCCCGAGGTGAGCAGGACACGGGCCATGCGATCGGGAGCCAGGCCGAGGATGCGCTCGGTCAGCGCGAGTGCCGACGGATGCGTGGCGGCCCAGTTCGGGTAGAAGCAGAGCTCCTCCAGCTGCTTAGCCGCGGCCTCGCCGATCTCCTTGCCGTGGGAGTAGCCGATCTGCGTCGTAAAGAGGCCGGAGACGCCGTCGAGAAAGCGGTTGCCATCCTTGTCAATCGCGTACGGGCCCTCGCCCGACACGATCACAGGCGGCGACTGATTCTGAAAATCAGCCATCTTCGACCAGTTGAGCCACTCGCCCTTGTGGGCGTCGGCGGGAAGGGATTCGAACGTTACCGGGTTCACAGTGACCGCACCTCCTCGTACGTACACCGGAGTATGGCGCACATGGGGGCGGAGGGATACCCTGCGCTGAGATGACGCCGACGACCACGGAAACGATGCTCGACGGTACACCCGCGATTGCGCTGCGCGCCGGCGCCCTGACGGCCACGGTGGTGCCCACCGTCGGCATGGTCGTGGCCTCCCTGCGCGACGGCGACGACGAGCTGCTCGGCCAGCGCGGCGGCCTCGCCGCCTACCGCGACCGGGGCTCCAGCTTCGGCGTGCCGCTGCTCTACCCGTGGGCCAACCGCCTGAGCGGCCTCGCGTACGCGGTCGGTGACACGCGGGTCGTGCTGGACGCCGCGACGACGCCACTCCGGCTCGATGCCGCGGGACTCCCGATCCACGGCCTGCTGACGGCCAGCCCGCACTGGGAACTCGCCCACGCGACGGCCGATGCCGGGGGCGCCGAGGTGATGGCGACGCTCGACTTCGGCGCGCACCCGGAGCTGCTCGCCGGTTTCCCCTTCCCGCACGCGATCGCGCTGACGCACCGGCTCGATGCCGGCGGCCTGCAGACGACGCTCACGGTGATGCCGACCGGTGACGTCGGCGTGCCGATCGCCTTCGGCTTTCATCCCTACCTGGCCCCCGGCGGTGATCGCAGCGCCTGGCTGATCGACCTCCCGGTGGAGTCCCACGCGCTGCTCGACGATCACGGCCTCCCAACCGGTCGGGAGGAGCCCGCACCCGCCGGCCCGCGTCTGCTCGGCGACGCGGCCTACGACGATCTCTACCCGGTGCTCGAGGCCGAGCCGGAGTTCGCCGTGGAGACCGCACAGCGCCGGCTCGAGGTCTCCTTCGGACCGAGCTTCCCCTGCGGGCAGGTCTACGCCCCGGCCGACGCGGACTTCATCTGCTTCGAGCCGATGACCGCGCCGACGGATGCCCTCTCGACCGGTTCCGGCCTGCGCATCATCGCGCCGGGCGCATCCTTCGCCGCCAGCTTCCGCCTCGATGTGCTGGAGAGCTAGCGATGCCCGAAGGTGACACCCTCGAGCTGATCGCGCGCCGGCTGCAGCCGCTCGTCGGTGGCGTCCCGCACATCGAGACGCCACTGGCGCGCCACGCGCCGTTGCGGCTCGCCGAGCAGCTCGCCGGGCAGACCCTGACCGCCATCGAGGCGCGCGGCAAGCACCTGCTAATCCGCTTCGACTCGGGCCTCATCATCCACACGCATCTGCGCATGTCCGGCCGCTGGGACATCGGTGCGCCGGGACGCCCGACGCGCCGCTCGCGCACGACCGCCTGGCTGATCCTCAAGGACGACGACCTCGAGGCGATCCTCGTCAACGGCGCGGTCCTGGAGCTGCTCACGCCCGCGCAGCTCTCACTGCACCCGAGCCTCCGACTGCTGGGACCCGACGTGCTCGCACCCGACTTCGACGCGACCGCGGCCGCGGCGCGCGCACGTCGCGGAGCGCCGGAGCAGACGGTCGCCGACGTCCTGCTCGACCAGCGCGTGCTGGCGGGCGTCGGCAACGTCTGGAAGAGCGAGATCCTGTTCGACTGCCAACTCGATCCGCGCACGCCGGCGGCCGCGCTCGATGACGCCGAACTCAGCGCCCTGCTGCAGCGGGCCTCCGAGCTGATGCAGGCACACGTCGCCAGCGGCGCGACCCAGCGGCCGGTCCGCATCTACGGCCGTGGCGGCCGGGACTGCCCGGTCTGCGGCACGGTCATCCGCGCCCGCGCCCAGGGTGATGAGGGACGGCGCACCTTCTGGTGCCCGACCTGTCAGCCCTCGCGGGCCGCGGCGTCGCCGAAGAACGCCTGAACCCGCTGCGCCGCGGCAACGTCGCGCTTGGTGGCGTTCGGCGCGGCCCGACGGGGGGACGGCCCGCCCCGCTCGATCAGCGCCCGGGCGTC
>JBIIFR010000210.1:0-3704 GCA_044237215.1 Gaiellales bacterium | reverse complement strand
ACCAGCCGCACGGCCTCATCGATCACGTCGAGGTTCCGCAGGCCGAGGAAGTCCATCTTGAGCAGGCCGAGTGCCTCGATGTCACCCATCGCGTACTGCGTGACGAGCTCGGAGTCGACGCCCTTACGCTGCAGCGGGACGTACTCGACGAGCGGGCGGTCGCCGATCACGACGGCGGCGGCGTGGATCGAGTCCTGGCGCACGAGGCCCTCGAGCGGGCGCGCCATGTCGATCAGCTCCTTGGCCGTGATCTCGCGACCACTGTCCGAG
Organism: Gaiellales bacterium; assembly: GCA_044237215.1. GTDB lineage: Bacteria > Actinomycetota > Thermoleophilia > Gaiellales > F1-60-MAGs149 > F1-60-MAGs149. The sequence goes on along the minus strand of JBIIFR010000210.1, from coordinate 3,434 downwards.
CGCCCGATCGGCGTCGGATCGTCGTACATCTCTCGCAGCTCCTGGCCGGGCTGGAGGCTCTCATCGAAGCCGACCTTGACGCCGTCGGGGATCGCTTTGGCGATCCGGTCGACGGTGCCGTACGGCAGCCCGAGCACGCGACCGGTGTCGCGGGTGGCCTGCTTGGCGGCGAGCTTGCCGAACGTGATGATCTGCGCGACTCGCTCGCGGCCGTACTTCTCGACGACGTAGTTCATCACGCGCTCCCGCCCGTGGACGGAGAAGTCGATGTCGATGTCCGGCATCGACTTGCGGCCCGGGTTGAGGAAGCGTTCAAACAGCAGGTCGTAGCGAATTGGATCGACATCAGTGATCTCGAGGCAGTACGCCACCAGCGAGCCGGCGGCCGAACCACGGCCCGGCCCGACACCGATGCCTTCGCGCTTGGCGAAGCCGACGAAGTCCCAGGTCACGAGGAAGTAGTCCGCGAAGCCCATCTCGCGGATCGTCGCCAGCTCGAAGGCGAGGCGGTCGCGGAGGTCCTGCGTCGCCGCCGGGTAGCGGCGTCCGAGCCCCTCCTCGCACAGCCGGGTGAGGTACACGAAAGCGTCCTCGCCGTTCGGCACCTCGTACTTGGGCAGGCGGATCGCACCGAGCTCGAGCTCGACGTTGCAGCGCTCTGCGATCTCGAGCGTCGGCGACAGGAGGTCGCGGCCGTAGGGCGCGAAGACGCGCTGCATCTCCTCCGGCGTCTTGAGGAAGAACTCCTTGTTCGGAAACTTGAAGCGCTTGTCGTTGGCGAGCACGTCGCCGGTCTGGATGCAGAGCAGCACCTCGTGCGGGTCGGCGTCCTCGGCGCGCAGGTAGTGCACGTCGCCGGTGCCGACCGTGGTCAGGCCCAGCTCATCCGCGAGCTTGATCAGCACGGGATTGACCTGCCGATGCTCATCGAGGTCGGCGTCCTGGATCTCGACGTAGAAGTTCTCCTTGCCGAAGACCTGGATCATCAGATCCATCTCCGTGCGGGCAGCACCCTCGTCGCCGCGCATGATCGCCTGGTTGACGCGGCTGGCCAGGCAGCCACTGAGGGCGATCAGGCCCTTCGAATGCTGCTGCAGCAGGTCGAGGTCGACGCGCGGCTTGTAGTGGTAGCCCTCGAGGTAGCCGAGGGTGACCAGCTTGACGAGGTTGTGGTACCCCTCGAGGTCCTTGGCGAGCAGCGTCAGGTGCGCCCAGTCGCGGCGCCCGGCGGGCTCCTTCGCGCGACGATCCTCGACGAGGTAGATCTCGCAGCCGATGATCGGCTTGATCCCTGCCTTCGTGGCGGTCCGGTAGAGGTCGACAGAGCCCGCCATGGAGCCGTGGTCGGTGATCGTGACCGCAGGCATTTCGAGCTCGACGGAGCGCTTGACCAGCTCGCCGACACGGCAGGCGCCATCGAGGATCGAGTACTCGGAGTGGCAGTGGAGGTGAACGAACTCGGCGGGCACGGGAGAACCATCCTAGTCCGCGGTGCGGCGGATGCGACAACGGGGTCTGGCCCCGTCGTCGCATCCGCCCCGGTACCCTGCCCGCATGTCTAGCGAGCTCATCGTCCGCCGCGCCACCACGCGCGACGTCGGGGCGATCCGCGCCCTCGTCGATCAGTACGTCGGCAAGGTGCTGCTCGAGAAGGAGACGGTCACGCTCTACGAGGACGTCCAGGAGTTCTGGGTGGCCGTGGACGGCGAGCACGTCGTCGGCTGTGGCGCACTGCACATTCTCTGGGAGGACCTCGGGGAGATCCGCACCGTCGCCGTCGACCGCGACGCCAAGCGTCGCGGCATCGGCGGCCTGATCGTCGAGCGCCTGATCGACCACGGGCGCGACCTGGGCATCTCCCGCGTCTTCGTGCTGACCTTCGAGACCTCGTTCTTCGAGCGCCACGGCTTCCGTGAGATTGAGGGCACGCCCGTGACACCCGAGGTCTACACCGCGATGCGGCGCTCCTACGACCGCGGCATCGCCGAGTTCCTCGACCTCGAGTACGTCAAGCCGAACACGCTCGGCAACACGCGCATGCTGCTCGAGCTGTAACGTGGGCGGCCGCAACTCGGCATCAGCGTCACGCGCACCTTCACCACGCCCCCTGCGGCCGTGGTCGCCACCGGGCCCGAGGAGTGCCTGCGCGCGACTTCTGGCTGGGAGCTCGCTCCGGTCGACTCGGCCGGCTGCTCACCACCTGAACACTGCCTCTAGGCTGTGGCCATGAAGCCCGGCATCAACCTCAAGCGCACCTTCCCCGCCTCGCCGCAGGCCCTCTTCGACGCCTGGACCGATGGCGACCAGCTGGCCCAGTGGTTCGGGTTGCCCGACGCGCAGGTCACCGCCAAGTGCGACGCCCGCGTCGGCGGTGCATGGGAGCTGACGATGCACAGCCCGATGGGTCAATTCGGCTTCACCGGCGCGTACACCGCCGTGGCCGCCCCCTCCCACCTCGCCTTCACGATGCAGGCCAACGGGCAGGACGGCATCGAGACCTGCACGGTTGACATCGCGCCGCACGGCGACGGCTCGGAGCTGCGCTTCACGCAAGACGGGAACAACCTGACCGTCGAACAGTACGAGCAGGCGACCGCGGGTTACGTCGTGTTCTTCGAGCGCCTCGACGCGCTCACGCGGGCCTAGTTCCGCGCCGGACGATCAGCCCGAGGCGTCCCGCACGAAGGCGTCGATACCGAGCGGCGTGCCCGTCGCCTGCTCGACCAGTCGATCCCAGCGCAGCGAGGCGCCGGGGCGCAGCAGCCGCTCGCTGATCAGCGGCCCGACCGCGGCCGGATTCGCAGCGGGCGAGCCAGCGCCCGTCTCGCGCTCCGTCCACTCCTCGACCTGCGAGGCGAGGATCTCGCCGAGCAGGTAGTTGTGGTAATAGCAGGGTGCCACGGCGAGGTGGATCTTCGAAGCCCAGGCGTTCGGGACCGGCGCGAGCGGGCGTGGAATGCCTTGGTACTGCTCAACGAGGTCCCACCAGATCATGTCGAGATCGCCGTCGGGCTCGGCGTAGAGGGCCCGCTCGAAGCGGGTCATCACCTGCACCCAGGCGGCGAGGATCAGGAGGCCGCGCCGCAGCGTGGCAGCGTTCGTCGGATGCCGTGCCGCCGCTGCAGGCACGCCGGCGTAGCGCTCGAGGAACTCGGGGTCGCGACCGCGGCGGCCGTGCAGCATCGCCATCGCCTCGGTGGTGAGGATGTGCGCGGGGTCGCGCAGCAGCCACGGCAGGTCGGCGTCGAGCGAGAGCTCGTAGATCGCGTGGCCGAGTTCGTGCAGCGTCGTCTCGAGCCAGCGGACGGTCGGCACGAGGTTCATCAGCACGCGGACATCACCGCGACGATCGACGTGCATCATGAACGCGTGCTGATCCTTGCCCGGCCGCGGCAGTACGTCGGAGCGCGCGAGCACGCCCGCGACGTCGTGAC
>JBIIFR010000209.1:0-3710 GCA_044237215.1 Gaiellales bacterium | reverse complement strand
TGCGACCGGCGACAACCCGGGCGAGGCCCTCGACCCCGTGGCGATCGACATGAGCGATCTGCTCGACGGCGGCGAGGACGTCGACACGCCCGAGGATCTCTTCCGCCTGGCCGCCCGGCGCGCCGGTGTCGAGTTGATCGAGCCGATGGACACCGCCCTCCTCGACGCGCGCCTCGACGACCCCGAGCCGTTCGCCGTGCGCCTGCGCCGCCGCGCCTCGGCCACCGCCGAGCGCCCGTCGGTCACACCTCTCGCCCTCGAGAAGCTCGCCATCGAGCACTTCCGTGGCACCGAGGTGATCGCCCGCGTGGGCGACGAGTACGTCGCCCTCCTCGGGTAGGACACCACATCCGCGCGGCCCCGGCCAGCACCCGCCTCCCACAACGAGCGGCCCCGGATCACGCCCGGGCCACGCCTAACAGGCCGCGTGCTTCTCCAAGAGCTGCATGAGGTCCACGAGAAACGCGTCGCGTTGGCGCTGCAGGTCCGCGATTGAGCGGCCCGCGGCCTCCTCGTCGCAGCCGGCGACCATCTTGTCGCGCAGCTCCTTGGTGAGCTCCGGCGCCACGAGGCGCGTCCACGGCTCGAGCAGCGAATCGCCGAAGTGGTCGAGCATGTGGCCCATGCCGCCCTCGCCACCCGCCAGGTGGAACGTCAGGCCGACGCCCATCTGCGCCCAGCGCACACCGGGGCCGTAGACGAGTGCGACGTCGCACTCTTCGACGGTCGCCTCGTCGTTGGCGACCATGTGCAGCAGCTCGCGCCAGACGGCATCCTGCAGGCGATTGGCGACGAAGCCGGGCAGCTCATTCGAGCAGCGCAGCGCCTTCTTGCCGGCCCGCGTGTAGAAGTCGAGCGCCCAGTCCACCACCGCCGGGTCGGTCAGTTCGCCGCCGACGACCTCGACCAGCGGCACGAGGTAGGGCGGGTTGAACGGGTGGCCGACGACGAGACGCTCGGGGTGCGCTGCCTCCCCGGCCATGTCCGTCATGCGATAGCCGGAGGTGCTGGACAGGATCGGCACGCCAGCGGGGGCCGCCGCGGCGATCCGGGCGAGCATGTCGATCTTGAGGTCGAGGACCTCCGGGCAGCTCTCCTGGATGACGTCGGCCGCGGCGCCGACCTCCTCCAGCGTCGCCGCCATCCGCAGCCGGTCGCGCGCCGCGCCGGGGGCGAGGCCGAGCTGCTCGAGGGCGGGCCAGGCGATGTCGTGGAGGCGCTGGAGCTTCTCGGCCGCGTCCGGTGCGGGATCCCACGCGATCACGTCGTAGCCCTGCGCAAGGAACTTCGCGGCCCAGCCACCGCCGATCACACCGGTGCCGATCACGCCGACGGTCCGCACGGCGTCAGGAGTCGTCTTGGGCGTCCAGTGCATGCGCATCCTCCGAGTGTCGGCCGTCATCGGACGGTCGCGCGGAGCCTACTCGCAGTCGCAGTCGTCGCAGATGCGACGGAGCTCGGCGCGCAGCCCATCGGGGCACGGCTCGTCACACGCCTTGCGCATCACGTCGCGCACGCCCGCCTCGAGGCCGTAGCACTTGGCGCAGCACGGGCAGACCGCGAGATGCTCGTCGACCACGACGACCTCCTCGGCGACGAGCGTCCCGTCGACGTACTCCTGCACGCAGCGCTGCGCGTGCAGACACTGCTCGGAGCGGACGTGGGCGCTCATGCGATGGCCTCCCCGGCGTGGTCGGCGAGCGCCTTCTTGAGCACGCGGCGGCCACGGTGGAGGCGGCTCATGACGGTGCCGACGGGGATCTCGAGGACGTCGGCGGCCTCCTGATAGGAGAGGTCGCCGAGATCGACGAGGACGACGACCTCGCGGAAGGGCAGGGCCAAACCGCCGAGGGCGTCCAGGACCGGTCCGGGCGAGAGCCGTTCGACGAGGCGGTCGACGTCGGCGACGGCGGGGCCGCCGAGGCGGTCGTAGAGGTAGTAATCGTCGGCCTCGAGCCCGAGCTGCTCCGGCTGGCGCTGCTGCCGGCGCGCGTTGTCGATCGCGAGGTTGTGGACGATGCGCAGGAGCCACGCGCGCAGGTTCGTGCCGGGCTCGTACTGCTTCCACGAGCGGAAGGCCCGCGTGTAGGCCTCCTGCATGAGGTCCTCGGCCGCCTGCGGATCGCGAGTCAGCCGTCGCGCCACGCGCCAGACATCGTCGGCGAGGGCCAGCGCCTGCTCGTCGAAGACGAGACGCGCAGGATCCGTGACGGGTGCCTCGGTCTCATCGGCCACGTTCCGAGCGTACCACCCGGACGTGGCGCGGCCCGACGGGCCGGTGATGGCGGCAACTGCCTGCATGACCATGTCAACGAGTATCGACCCCCCGGCATTCCGGCAACCTCGGTGATACTGCGGGGGTGCGCGCGTTCCTGTCCCGCATCACCGGCCCCACCGCGTTCCGCCCGCTCGCTGTCATTACGCTGGTCGCGATCTACGTCAACGTGGTCTCGGGCGCGCTTGTGCGCGTCACCAACTCGGGCCTCGGCTGCCCGGATTGGCCGCTCTGCAACGGCAAGCCGACGCCACCGCTCCAGTTCCACGGGCTGATCGAGTTCACCAACCGCGTCTTCGCGTTGTTCGTGATCATCGTGGCCATTCTGCTGGCGGTCTCCGCCTACCGCAGCGTGCGCAAGCAGAGTCGCTGGCTGTGGCGCGGCTCGCTCTCGATCGGCATCCTCACGTTCGCGCAGGGACCGCTCGGCGGCATCACCGTGCTCGTCGACCTGCACCCGATCGCGGTTCTGAGCCACTTCCTGCTCGCCCTCGTCGTCCTTCTGATCGCCACGATCATCGTGCTCGAGACGTTCGGCATCGCGGTCGGCTGGTCGCCACGGCCACCGCGCTGGATCCCGTGGGTCGGCATCGGCGTGGGCGCGTGGGCCTGGGCGACGATCATCTCTGGTGGCGTCGCAACCATGTCGGGCCCCCACCCGGGCAGCGACGGCGTGCCGCGCCTGTGGAACCTGCTCGACGCCGTCTACATCCATGTGCGCATCGCCGCCAGCTTCATCGTGGTGATCGCGATCGTGCTGATCATCCTGTCGCGCGTAGTCCGACCGCCACGCGCCGTGACGCGGCTCGCGTGGATCCTCGTACTCATCGTCACCGCGCAGATTCTCATCGGTGAGTTGCAGTGGCGGACCCAGCTGCCGTGGTATCTCGCGCTGCTCCATGTGTCGGTCGGCGCGGCCGCGCTGACCGCCGCGGCGGCGTTCGGCTGGGTGGTCGCGGTCGCGCGCCGGCCGCCGCCCCCCACCACCGACTGACCGCCGTCTGCGATGATGGGTCCCGGGTGGAAGGGATCCTGATTCCGATCGCGGGCGTCGTCGCGGCGCTCGGCGTGGCGCTCCTGCTGATCGCGGGCGCTACACCGCTGCGCGTGGCCGGCGCCGTGCTGGCAGGCGCGGGCGGTCTGCCGCTCGTGGTGGCGCGCGCCTCACAGCTGGATGCGCTGCTCGACCGACCGGCCGTGCTCGGCGTCGCCGCCATTGCGGGTGTCGTGGCGCTCGCGCTGCTGACGCTCCTGTTCATGCGCTATCCGTGGCTCGTGCCGCCGCTCGCGCTGGTGATCGGCCTGCGTATCCCGCTGCGCACGCCACCGAGCCCGACGGACCACCTGCTGCCGCTCTACCTCGTGCTGGCTGCCGGCGTGCTCGCGCTGGTGCTGCACTCCGTGCGCGGCAACGCCCCTCCGAACCGACTCGGTT
>JBIIFR010000208.1:0-3715 GCA_044237215.1 Gaiellales bacterium | reverse complement strand
CACACCGGCGGCATAGGCGGCCGCATCGGCCGTCGTCGCCACGGGCAGCGAGGGGTACGGCAGGTCCACGTCGGTCCACAGGAGCGCCGCGTCGTTCGGGCCACCCTCGACGCCGCGCGCGCGGTCATAGCCTGGATGCACGACGATCCGCGTCACGGCGAATTGGGTGCCATCCGATGCTCGAAGGTCCGCACGACCGGCGACACCCGTCAGCTGCGATGGCCTGATCACCGCGCCCTTGTCGATCACGCAGTGCGCCGCCGTCAGCACGAAGTGCGGGCCGACGATCGTCCCGCCGCAGGACCACGAGTCGTTCCCACCGACATCGGTCTCGAGGTACACGATCCACGGCATCTCGGCAATCGCGACGGGTGCACCCCCGACGATCCGCGCCTGCGGCACGGCCGCCGTCGCTGCCGCGGCCAGCACTGGCAGCACGGCGAGCACCGCGAGCAGGATCAGGAGGCGCAGTCGAGACATGAGGCGTACTGTACGCGCCCGACCGCGCTCGGGTCGGCTGGACGGAAGCCCGATCACCTGCCACCGTGCCGCCATGGCCACTCGCATCCTCTTCGCCGCCCTCGGGGCGGGCCTGCTTGTCGTCGCCTGGGCGGCCTGGCACGGCGGTCAGCCGATCCCCGCCGTCGGCGCTGCCGTGATCGCCGTCTGGATGGGGTCGCTGGCGGTCGGCGGACTGCGGCGGCGCTCGCGCTGAGGCAAGAATCGCCGCACCGGCGGCGAAGGAGCGAGCTGTGACGACGATCGCCGACCCGATCGAGCAGCACCTCACGGCCCTGGCCGCCCGTGGCGCCAGCCCGCAGACGCTGCGCGCCTATCGGTCGGACCTGCGCGACTACGCCGACTGGCTGGAGGCGCGAGGCTCGGAGGTGGCCAGCGCCACACGGGCCGACGTCCGCGCCTACGCCGCCGACCTCGCTGCGCGGGAGCTGGCCGCCACAACCCGTGCCCGCCGACTGTCCGCCGTACGGGGCCTGCATCGCCGCCTGGCCGGGGAGGGCGATGGTGATCCCGCCGCCGAGATCCCGGGCCCCAAGCGGCAGCGCCGCCTCCCCGTGGTACCGCCGACACGTGACACCGCGCGCCTGCTCGACCTGGCCTGGCCCGACACGCCGCTGAGCCTGCGCGACCAGGCGCTGCTTGAGCTTCTCTACGGCGCCGGCCTGCGCGCGGCGGAGGCCTGCGCGCTTGATTGCAGCAGCCTTGAGGGCCGCACCCTGCGCGTGATCGGCAAGGGCGGCAAGACGCGACTGCTCCCGATCGGTGAGCCGGCCGCGAATGCCGTCACCGCGTGGCTCGCCCGTGGCCGCCCGGAGCTGCAGACCACGGCCTCTGCCTCCGCACTGCTGCTGACGGTGCGCGGCAACCGCCTCGATACCTCGGGCGTGCGCCGCATCCTCACCAAACGACTACGAGCTGTCGGCCTCGAGCCGCATGGTCCCCACGCGCTCCGGCACGCCTACGCCACCCACATGCTCGAGGGTGGCGGCGATCTACGGGCCATCCAAGAGCTACTCGGTCACGCGTCGCTGGCCACGACCGAGGTCTATACCCACCTCGGACTCCCCCACCTGCGCCGCGCCCACGCCCAGGCGCACCCCCGCGGCGACGCGCACTCCGACGGGTGACACCCCAACGCCCGTATGCTGCGCTCCCGATGGCGACGACCCATGAGCGAGTGACGAGCACGGACCGACTGCTGGCCTGCGCGGTCTGCGAGCGCACCATCCTGCTCGGCGAGGAGCCGCTGCGGTTCACGCATCAGGGCCGGTCCCGCACTGTCTGCCGGCTCTGCGCCGGCGAAGCGCGCCTCGAGGGCTGGATCGAGGAGGGTCGGTCTGCGCCGCCGCCGATTCGCGACGAGCGCGCTCCCGGTGTCCTGACGCGTCTGCGTCGGCGCCAACAGGCCGCTGATCTCGACCCGCACGACCCGGTCCGTGCACCCCACGGCCTCGGCACCGGTGACGAGCTGGCGCGGGCCACGACGAAGCTGCTGAGCGTCGAGACCTTCAACGCCAGCCCCTATCGCGGCACCGTCTCCGGCATCGCCAAGAGCCTCGGTCAGGCGCGGGTCAGCGTCGTCGTGTTCGGCGGACGCCGGCCGGGTGCCGCGATCACGATCGTGTGGGATCTCTCGTGGTATCGCTACCTCGTCGAGCCTGGTGGCGTCCCCGCCGTGCGCCTCGACGAGCGCGGCGACTCCCTGGCGGAGCTGGCCCCGCGCTGGCGTGATTGGAACGCGCGGGCGCTCGCCGACGGCTCGATCGCACTCGATATACGCCCACCGGCTCGGCCGGAAGCCGGCCCCGGGCGATAGGCAGGAGGCACGGGTCGCTTTTGACCCGTCCCCCCTTGTCGATGCCCTCCACACTTCCCAGCCCGTTCGACGTCCTGCCGATGGTGGCCTTCGAGGTGGATCGCGGCCTCGTGGCCTCAGCAGTCACCGGCGGGTCCGCGCTGGTGGAACGCAGCGGCATCGGCAACGGCTCCGACATCGCACTCCTGCACCCGACGCTGGTTGAGCCCTTGCGCGAGGCGGTCGGCGGCCGCTCGGTCCGTCGGCGCGTCGTGATCGCCGGCACGCCCATGCTGCTCGACGCGCAACCGCACGAGGAAGGCGCGCTCGGGCTGCTCCTGGCCCTCGACGAATCGCGTGCCGACGCAACGGACCTGACCGAGCGACAACTCGAGATCCTCAACCTGCTCTGCCTCGGTCTCGCGTCGCGCGAGATCGGCCGGCGGCTGTGGATCGCGGAGACCACGGTCGAGAACCACCTGCGCGGCATCTATCGGCGGCTGGGGTGCTCCACACGTTCCGAGGCCGTCAGCCGAGCCTTCCGGCTCGGGCTCGTGGACGCCGCCGTCTTGGACGCAGTCGACCAGACCGCCTGAGCCCCGGTACACTCGCCGCATGGCGACGACCAAGACCTCCAGCAGCACCGGCAACGCAACCGCCGAGGACGCACGCTACCGCTCCACGAGCTTCTGGCACGACACGGTGCCGGGCGCCCTCACCCAGCGCGCACCGCTGCCCGGTGACACCCAGGCGGACGTCGCGATTGTCGGCGCCGGCTATACCGGCCTGTGGACCGCCTACTACCTGACCGAACTCGATCCGACGCTCCGCATCGTGATCATCGAACGCGACATCGCGGGCTTCGGAGCCTCAGGCCGCAACGGCGGCTGGTGCTACGGGGGGCTGCCAGGCAGCCGCCAGCGCTTCGTCGCGGATCATGGCCACGACGCGGTGATGCGCTACGAGCGCACCTGCTTCGAGACCGTCGACGTGATCGGCGCCGCGCTCGAGAAGGAGGGCATCGACGCCCACTTCCACAAGGGCGGCTGGTCGACGCTCGCGATGACGCAGGTCGGATTGCAGCACGCGCAGCATGCCGTCGAAGCGCACCACGCCTTCGGCCATACGGACGCCGACTACCGGCTGCTCGACGCCGAGGAGACGCGGGCACGCACGAGCGTCCCCGGGGCGCTCGGCACGGTGTTCTGCCCCCACGCCGCCCGCATCCACCCCGCGCGTCTCGCCCGCGGACTCGCCGACGTCGTCGAGCGCCGCGGCGTCGGGATCTACGAGGGCACCAACGTCACGCAGATCGAACAGGGGCGCGTCCTGACGGACCGCGGCACGGTCCACGCCGAGATCGTGATCCGCGCGACCGAAGGCTTTACCCCCGAGCTGAAG
>JBIIFR010000207.1:0-3720 GCA_044237215.1 Gaiellales bacterium | reverse complement strand
CGCGGCGATGCTGCACGGGGCGGAGGTGGGCGCCTTCGACGCCATGGTCGCGGCCGCCACCACGATCGGCAACGTCGGGCCCGGTGTCGGCGCGGCGGGGCCGATGGGGTCCTTCGCCAGCTACCCGGCTGAGGCCAAGGTGACCATGATCACGCTGATGTGGGTCGGGCGCCTCGAGCTAATCCCCGTCTTCGTCCTGCTGACCCGGGCGTACTGGCTGCGATGAGCCCGCGGAGACGACCGGGCACCGTGCGCCTGCCGCCGGCGCTGCGCGTGGTGGGGCTCGTCGTCGGAGGCGCGGGGCTGACGATCGCCGCGCCGCTGGTCTACGCGCTGGCGATCGGGGATTCGATCCGGGCCTTCGCGCTGCCGCTCGCGATCGCGATCGTGCTGTTCGTCAGCGCGCTGCGCCTCGGACGCCGCATCCCGGCGCCGACGCGGCGTGAGTCGCTGCTGGCGGCGGTCCTCACCTGGGTCGGCCTGTCGCTGTTCGGGATCCTGCCCTACGTGCTGGGGAGCGCAGCCGGCGGCGCCGGCGCGCCGATCGACGCCTTCTTCGAGAGCACCGCCGGATTCACCGCGACCGGTTCCACGGTCATCACCGAGCTGCAGGCGCAATCCCGGCCGCTGATGCTCTGGCGCGCCCAGACGCAATGGATCGGCGGCATCGGCCTAATCGTGCTCGCCGTGATCTTCCTGCCACGCCTCGCCGTGGGCGGGCGGCAGCTGATCGAGACCGAGGTGGCGGGCCCACAGCTCGAGAAGCTCGCGCCGCATCTGCGCGCCTCGACGATCCGCATCGTGGCGGTCTACGTCGCCCTGACCGTACTGGTCATCGGCGGCCTGATCGCACTCGGACAGGCCGGTCTCGCGCCCGGCATGGACTCCTTCCAGGCCGTTGCACACGCCTTCACGACCGTCTCCGCTGGCGGCTTCTCGCCGAACCCGCGCTCGATCGAGCCGTTCGGACCGTGGGCGCAGTGGCTGATCGCGGTCGCGATCGTCATCGCCGGCACCAACCTCGCGCTGTGGTACCGGGCAATCGCCCTGCGACGTCCACAGAGCTTCCGCGACGACGAGCTGCGCTGGTACCTCGTGATCCTCGCGGTCGCCTGCGTCGTGCTGGTCTCTGAGCTCGCACTGGCCGGTACCTACGGACTCGCCGACTCCGTCCGCCAGGGTGTGTTCCAGGCGGCCTCGATCATGACGGGCACCGGCTACGCCACCGCCGACTTCGCTCAGTGGTCGGAGCTCGCGCTCGGCACGCTCTTCCTGCTGATGTTCGTCGGCGGCTGCACGGGGAGTCCCACCGGCGCACTCAAGGTCATGCGCGTCGTGCTGGCCACCCGCGTGGTGCTCCGGGAGATCCGCGCCACGGTTCACCCCGATCAGATCCGGCTGATCCGCACCGGCGGGCGGTCAGTCAACGACCGGGTCATCCACGGGGTCGTGGTCTTCGTGCTGCTGTACCTGGCGCTCGTCGTGATCAGCGGCGTGCTGCTGCTGGTCGATCCAGGCCGTCCAGCGGGACTCAACTTCGAGGACGCGCTGTCGGCGACCGCCGCCTCCATCGGCAACGTCGGACCGGGTTTCGGCATCGTCGGACCGATGGGCTCGTACGCGCCGTTCTCCGATCAGGCCAAGATCTTCCTCGCGCTGCTGATGGTGGTCGGGCGGCTCGAGATCTTCCCCGTGCTCGTGCTCCTGACCGGCGCGTTCTGGCGCGACTGAGCAGGAGCGGGGGCGATGCGCCCGGCAGGATTCGAACCTGCGGCCTCGAGATTAGAAGTCTCTCGCTCTATCCCCTGAGCTACGGGCGCCTCCGTACGGTACCCGGCGCGGTCATACGGCGATACCACGCACACTGGATCGGTGCGCTATCCCTACGCCGACATCCTCAGCCTGCCAGCGGTACCGCGCCTTCTGTCCGCAGCCGTGATCGGACGGATGCCGGTGGGCATGGGGGCGTTGGCGCTGTTTCTCTTTGTGCGCGGCGCTGGCGGCAGCTACGCCATGGCGGGCCTCGCGGTCGCCGCCTCGACGGTCGCCGGCTGCGTGGGCGCACCGCTGCTGGGACGGCTGGTCGACCGACACGGGCAGACGCGGATCATGCTCCCGTCGATGCTGGTCCAGGTGACCGCGCTCCTGTTGCTCGCGGCCGCCGCGCCGACGGAGGGCGTCCTGCTGTTCGGACTGTGCGCCCTCTACGGCTTCTCCGCGCCGCCACTGGCCGCCGCGATGCGCGCCACCTGGGCCTCCTTGATCGACGATCGTCGGCAGATCGGACGCGCCTTCACGCTCGATGCCACCGCCCAGGAGGTGATCTGGATCCTCGGCCCCGTGCTGGCCGCCGTGCTCGCCGAGGGCATCAGCCCGCGCGCGCCCCTGATCGCGATGGCGGCCTTCAGCGCGACGGGGGTGGTGTGGTTCTCGACGTCCGCGCAGAGCCGCACGTGGCGCGCCGAGCGCAGCGCCGACCGTCACCTGCTTGGGCCGCTCGGCACCGGGCCCGTGCGCCGCGTGCTGCTGTCGATCCTCGGCCTCGCCTTCGCGTGGGGCGCGCTCGAGTTGGCGATTCCCGCGTATGCGGAGCAAAACGACGCCAGCGCTGGCGTCCTCCTATCGATCTGGGCCGTTGGCAGCGTGATCGGCGGCCTTGGCTACGCGGCACGCACATGGGGCGGCACCCCGCAGCGGATGATGGGGATCCTGCTGGGCCTGAACCTGGTCAGCTTTCTGATCCTCTTCCTCTCCCAGACACCGTTGCAGCTGGGCATCCTGCTGCTCCTAACCGGCGTGGTCAACGCCCCGGTGATTGCCACGTTCTACGTCCTGATCGAGGAGCTCGCGCCCGCCGGGACCGTGACCGAGGCGTTCACCTGGATCTCGACGACGTTCCTCGTCGGCATCTCAGGCGGCGTGGCCCTCGCCGGCATCGTCGCCGACGCTACGAGCCCCCGGACGGCCTGGTGGCTGGCCGTCGGAGGTGGGGTCTTCGCGGTCCTGACGGTGGTGATCCGGCATCGCGGCCTGCACGCCGAGGCCGCCGTCGCGGAGGAATCCACCTAGTCCGTCGCGAACCAACGTGCGATGAGCAGTGATATGAGCGCCACTGAACCTTCGCTCCTGACGCTGCAGGAAGCCGCCGACATCGTCGGCTGCCACTACCAGACGCTCTACCGCCGCGTCCGCAAGGGCGAGGTGCCCGCGCTCGTGGCGGGTGGCTCCTACCGCATCAGCCGCGTCGACCTCGACACGTGGCTGCATGAGCGCGACGCCACCGCCGGCGCGGTCCCTCAGCGCGCCGAGCGCGACTGGCCCCGCCAGTCCGATGCCCTGATCGCCTCGCTGATCACCGGCGACGCCCACACGGCGCGCCAGCAGATCGACCGCCTGGTCGGCGGCGGCGCCACGGTCGCCGAGCTCTGCGACCTGCTGTTCGCTCCGGTGCTCTACCGGATCGGTGAGCTCTGGCACCTGCAGGAGCTCTCGATCGCCGATGAGCACCGCGCCTCCCGCATCATCGAGGGCCTGCTCGAGCGAGCCAGCAGCGCCCGTCCCAAGCCCGGACCGCGCGTCGGCACCGCCGTCGTCGCCACCGCGGTCGGTGACCGGCATTCTCTGGCCGCCCAGATGGTGTCCGCCGGCCTCCAGGCAGAGGGCTTCCGCGTCAACTACCTGGGCGCGGAACTCCCCGTCGCGGAGATCCTCGCGATGGCC
>JBIIFR010000206.1:0-3746 GCA_044237215.1 Gaiellales bacterium | reverse complement strand
TGAGCAGCGGCACGCGGCCGATCTCCCGCAGGTAGAGGCGCAGCGAGTCGAGGCTCGGCTCGACGGTCAGGTCGATCTCGAGCTTCTCACCCTCGACCGCCTTCTCGGCGATGCGGCCCTCGGACTCATGCAGCTCGATCCCGTGCTCGACGAGGTAGGCGTGGAAGTCCTCGATCTGCTCCTTGGAGATCTCGACCTCGACCAGTGCGGCGGCGACCTCGCCGATCAGGAGGAAGCCCCGCTCCTGACCGATGTCCACGAGCTGCTTGAGCTCATCGATCTCGGGCAGCTGAATATCGACGGTCAGCATCGTGCACCGGCTTGCGGCATCTGAAACTCCTCCACTCGATTGTGCGGAAGGACGAGCCAGACGATCTCCGGCCCTCCTCCCCTCTCTCTCCACTGGGAAGGTTTAGACGGGCTTGGCCGGATCACCAAATTAGTGACGTCTTTGTGCACAATCCGCACAAGCGTGCGACAGACGCCGATTGACTCAGTCGTTGTCGTCAGCGGCCGCGCGCGTGGCCGCATCAATGAGCGATGCGACCGACGCCAACGCGAAGGAAACCCCGGCAGCGTTGATCTCCGCGGTGGCAACGCGCGAGCACGCGCAGAGGTGATCGCCGGCGGACTCGAACGTGCAGATCCCCCAGAAGGCGCCGCCGACGGAGCCGCCGTTCTGCCGCAACAGCGCCATCGCGACCTCGTCGCCCTCGTCCCACTCGCGCAGCGGCGTGTAGACGTCGAGCGAGCCGGCGGCGATGTAGTGCCGCACGTGGACCGAGGCGAGGTCGAGCTCGAACACCCAGTGCCCCTCGTCGAGCACGCTATAGGCCAGTCCGATCTGCCGCAGCACGCGCTCGATGCGGAGGTTCGCCTCCTCCGCCGCCGGGTCGATCGGCAGGCCGATGTCGAGCGCACGCTCGAGGCTGACTCCGTAGCGGCGCTCGAAGATCACCGCCAGCACCCGACCGCGAGCAGCCTCCTCGTCGACCACGTCCTCGCCGCGCTTCAGCCGCCCCTCGAGGCGCGGCTGCGTCTGGTAGTGGAGCCGCGCGGCCGTCTCGAGCAGCTCGTCGCGCGAGTCGCACGTGACGAGCTCCCGACGCACGTTCTCGGCGAGGCGCTCGAGTTCAGCATCATCGAGTTGGCGCACCCAGCGGAACGGCTCGCGCTTGCCGACCTTGCGCAGCACGGCCGCGAGGTCCTCGTCCTTCTTCCGCCAGAACGCCATAGTGCCCCAAGTATTGCGCCGGTCGGGCGCTAACGCGAGATGCTGGCCGCGAGGTGGCGGCGGCCGTTCACGAAGTACTCGACGCCAGAGACGACGGTGGCGATCACCATCAGGATCACGAGCACGTCGTTGAGCGTGGTGTAGCGCGTGTTCAGAATCAGCGCGATCACCGTCGCGACCTGCAGGACCATCTTGATCTTGCCGGAGCGAGAGGCGGAGATCACCTCATCCTGTGCCGCGACCAGCCGCAGGCCCGTGACGGCGAATTCCCGTGCGACGACGACCATCGCGACCCACGCCCACACGCGGTCCATCGCGACGAGGGCGATCAGCGTGCAGCAGATCAGCAGCTTGTCGGCGAGGGAGTCGATGAAGGTGCCAAACACCGTGACGTTGCCGCTGGCGCGGGCGATACGCCCATCCAGCACGTCGGTGATGCTCGCCAGCACGAACAGCGCGGCGGCGACCCACTGGTGCCCGGAGAAGTCCCAGAGCAGCGCGACCACCACGAGCGGCACGAGGACGATGCGGAACAGCGAGAGCGCGTTGGGAGCCTGCACCCCTGCAGCCTACAGCCGTGCGCGCAGGTTGCCCGCAGGCGTCCGATACCGTTCAGGTATGGAACTCGACGGCGCACGCGTGCTGGTCTGCGGCGGTGGCCGCCGCCTGGGCCGCGCCATCGCCGAGGATCTGGGTGCGGCGGGCTGCCACGTCGCCATCTCGTCGCGCCGGGCCGTGGATCCCGTCGCGGTGCGCGACGCGCGAGCCACTGCGGCGCTGACCGCCGACCTGGCCGATCCGATCCAAGCCGGCGCGGTCGTGGTGGACGCCGCCGCCGCGCTGGGCGGCCTCGACGGCATCGTCTACGCAGCGGGCGGCGCCTTCGTGCCCACTGACCTCGCCGACGTCACACCCGAGCTCGTCGAGGAGGCGCTCGGCTCCGTGGTCCGCGGATTGCTCTTCGTCGCCCAGGCCGCGGCCTCGACGCTCACCGAACACGGCTCCCTCGTCGTGATCGGCGACGTGGCCGGCGTGCGCGGCTGGCCCTCCTACCTCCCCCACTCGGCCGCCAAGGGCGCGCAGCGCGCCCTGGTCTCGGGCCTCGCCCGGTCGCTGGCGCCGCGGCACCGCATCAATATCGTGCACCCCGGCACGGTGCTCCCGCCCGACGACGTGGACGGGGCCGCGCTGGAGCGCATCGTCGAGCGCATCCCCCTCAGTCGTCTCGGCACACCCGCCGACATCGCCGGCGCCGTGCGCTACCTCCTGACCGCCGACTACGTGACGGGTGCGGAGCTCATCGTCGACGGCGGACGGCTGGCGCAGTAGCCCAACGGGGTTCCGCAGGAGGGTTCCGCCGGGCGCCCGACTAGATTCCGGGTATGGATCGCATCGACGTCTTCACCGATGGCTTCGTCCGCCTCGACAATGCCATGGCCGACGATCTCTCGGTCGTCAACGCCGCCCGCGTCTCCTTCGGCACCCGCAAGGACGAGATGGACGAGCGCGACGAGGGCCTGATCGGCTTCCTCATGCGCGAGCGCCACGGCACGCCCTTCGAGCACAACGCATTCCGCTTCCACGTGCGCTGCCCGATCTTCGTCATGCGCGAGTGGATCCGCCACCGCATGGGGTCGTTCAACGAGCTGTCGGGCCGCTACGCCAAGATCGATGACTCCTTCTACGTGCCCGCGCTCGAGGACGTGCGGACCCAGGTCGGCAAGCCCGGCGCCTACACCTTCGAGGCGGTGCCGATGGAGCTCGCCGAGGCGACGCGCAGCACGATCGCGGAGTCGTACCGCGCGGCCTACGCCGCGTACGAGGCGATGCTCGCCGACGGGATCGCCAAGGAGGTCGCGCGCAGCGTGCTACCGGTCGGCATCATGACCGAGTTCTTCTGGACGTTGAACGCGCGCAGCCTGATGAACTTCCTCTCGCTGCGCAATCAGGAGCACGCCCAGCGCGAGATCCGGCGCTACGCCGAGGCCGTTGAGACCCTCTTCGAGACGCGCATGCCGATCACGCACCGGCACTTCATCGAGCACGGCCGCACCGCGCCGTAGCGCAGGCTCGTTGACCGGAGGGGCCAGACCCCTTTGTCTAACCAAAAAGGTCTGGCCCCTCCGGTCAACCGAGACGCGTCAGATGCCGTACAGCGCGCCGTACTTTGCCTCGAGGTACGCCATGAACGGATCGACCTCGAGTGGCCGACCCGTCACCTCGCGCATGAGATCCTCGCCGAGCGGCACCGCGCCGACGGCGTGGATGCGCTCGCGCAGCCAGGTCAGGATCGGTGCGAATTCACCCGCGCGTACGAGATCGTCGATCGCCAGGTCCTGCGCCATCGCGTCCCGGATCGCCGCCGAGTAGAGATTGCCGAGCGTGTACGTCGGGAAGTACCCGAACAGCCCCTCGGACCAGTGGATGTCCTGCATGACGCCCTCGACGTCGTCCTTGGGCGTGTAGCCGAGGTACTCCTCCATGCGCGCGTTCCAGACCTCGGGCAGGTCCG
>JBIIFR010000205.1:0-3773 GCA_044237215.1 Gaiellales bacterium | reverse complement strand
ACGATGGGCCCGGGCCCATCGTGTCCGGTGGGGTAGGGGCAGGGGCCTTCCGGCGAGGGTGGCGTGGGCGGTACGCTCCGCGCATGGCTGAGTTGGGTGTGCACGGGAGCAGGAGCGCGGAGCAGGAGGCGCACTACGCGCAGCTGCAAGAGCAGCGCGGGCGGCTCGATGGGCTGTACGGAACGCTGACGCTGCACCGTGGGCTGGCGGAGATGATGCTCGAGATCGGGCGCTTCTACCGGACGGCGGCGACGGTGCCGGATCGGTATCGCGAGGCGGCGACGCTGGCGGTGGCCAACGAGACGCGCTGCGCGTACGTGTGGTCGAAGCACGAGCCGACGGCGCGCACCGCGGGCATGCCGCAGGCCGCGATCGAGGCGCTGCGCGGTGGGCGCTACGACGACGTCGCGCTAGCTGACGACGAGCGCGACGCCGTGGCGGTTGCGCTCGCGGCGCTGGCGCTCCGGTCCGTGCCCGGCGACCTGCAGGAGCGCGTCATCGAGCGCTGGGGTGTCGAGGGGTTGCTCGAGTTGAGCGTGCTCGCGGGCATCTACCGGATGATCGCCGGCTACCTCGCCTCGATCGAGGTGCCGCTGCCCGCCGACGGCCGCGACCCCTGGGGTCCCGACCCAGGACCGGGCCTCGGCGGCGCGTAGGCGCTAGATCGCCGGGCGGCGATCCGCCCACGGGCGCACCGCCTCGACGGCCGCGCCGATCCGCAACGCCACATCGTCGCGATCCTTGCGCGCGACGATCTGCAGGCCCACGGGCAGGCCGTCGTCCGACCAGCCGGCCGGCACGCTTAGCGCCGGGCAGGGACTCGTGAAGTTGAACTGGCTCGTCATGTCGAGCGCGTGGTAGCGGCCGTCGTCCTGCAGGTAGTACTGCGCGTACTCGTCCGTCTCGATCGGCAGTGGCAGCTGCGCCATCGTCGGGCAGAGGAACGCGTCGAACGAGCGGTGCACCACGGCCAGCTGCTCCCACGCGCGCTGTCGGACCAACTCGAGGCGCTTGAAGGTGACGGCATCCATCTTGAGGCCGTGCTCGATGAGTCGCCGCACCGTGGGATCCATGCGGTCGCCGAACTCCGGCAGGGTGTCGCCGAACCAGGCCGCCAGGTAGACGCTCCAGTGCTCGCCCCAGGCGTCGGCGACCTCGCGCGTCCAGCCGAGCTCGACCTCCTCGACGATCGCGCCGGCGTCCGCAAGGGCGTCCACCGTGGCACGCACCTCGCGCTCGACCTGGCTGTCGACCGCGTAGTGGCCGAGATCCATGTCCAGCGCGAGCCGGAGCCCGCGCACGTCGCTCGGGACGGGCGTAGACCAATCGAGCGTGGCGGTCAGCGAGAGCGCATCGCGATCGTCGTAGCCGGCGGCGGCCAGCAGGAACAGCCGCGCATCGTCGATCGTCCGAGCGAGCGGCCCGAAGTGGTGGATCGTGTCCCAGCTCGAGGGCACGACGTCGAGCGGAATGCGTCCGAAGGCGGGCTTGAGCCCGACGAGGCCGCAGTAGCTGGCGGGGATGCGCACGGAGCCGCCCATGTCGGTGCCCTCGGCGAGCGGCACGCAGCCGGTCGCCACCGCGACGGCCGAGCCGCCCGACGAGCCGCCGGGGTTCAGCGCCGGATTCCAGGGGTTGCGGGTCGGGCCCCACAGCGGGCTGCGCGTGAAGCTCGAGTAGGCGAACTCCGGCGTCGTGGTCTTGCCGACCACGATCGCGCCGGCCGCCTGGAGGCGCTCGACGATGACGCTGTCGTGGTCGGGCACGTGGTGCTCGTGGGAGAACGACCCGAGGGTCGTGCGGTCGCCCTTGGTCGGCGTGAGGTCCTTGATCGCGATCGGCACGCCGTGCAGCGGGCCGAGCGGCTGGCCGGCCGCGACCGCCTGCTCGGCGAGTCGCGCCTGCTCCAGTGCCCGCTCAGGGAAGGTGAAACAGAAGCAGTTGAGCTGCGGCTGCACCTCGGCGATGCGATCGAGGGAGCTCTGCACCGCCGCGACGGGAGAGAGCATGCCGGTGGCGATGCGCGCCGCCATGTCGCCGGCGGACAGCTGCCAGATGGATTCGCTCATGCGCAGAACCGTAGCGCGGAGCCAGCCGTCGACGGCGTCGGGCATCCACTACCGTTGTGGCATGAGCGCCGCCCCAACCGTCCCGCCGCATGGCGCGGTGCTGTTTCGGCATCGACGCCGGATGCCCGCGCTGCACTTCGGGGTCGTCGGCGGGCTCTTCCTGCTGCTTGCCTGTCTGGATGCGTCGACGCCGCTCTGGCGGATCGCCCTCGGACTCGGCGCAGTCGGGGTGGTCGCGCTCGGCGTGCTGGGACGCCAGCGGCTCGTCGTCGAGGACCAGCTGGTCACGGACGAGGCGGTGGCTGTGACGCGTCCCGACGGCACCTACGTCGAGATTCCGTTCGCGCAGCTGACGCGGGCGGCCACCAAGCGCAACGGCGTCGTGTTCACCCGCAGGGACGGGGCGGTGCTGGCGTTCAACCGCTCGCCGCACGCGCAACGTTTGCGAGCGCTCCTCGCGGCCGTCGCGCCGAGCGTCGAGTGGGTGGACGAGGTCGATCCAGCCTGCGACACCTGAGGCCTGCGCTGGTAGTCGACCCGTGTGGTCGGCACAGTCCCGCAACAGCGATGTAGTCGGCGCCGACGCTGGTACCGTGACGGCATGAATGCCGTCACCCTTCGCCTTGCCGTCATCCCGCGCACGGGCATCCTCACCGACGCCCTGCTGATTCTCGGCGGTGCGATGTTCCTCGCGCTCTGCGCGCAGGTCTCGTTCCAGCTGCCGTTCACACCGGTGCCGCTCACGTTGCAGACGTTCGGCGTGCTGCTGGTCGGCGCATCGTATGGCGCGGCACGCGGTGGCCTGACGGCGGCGGTGTACATCCTGTTCGGCATCGTCGGCCTGCCGGTCTTCGCGGATCGCGCACACGGCCTCGACGTCGTGCTCGGCGCGACCGGCGGCTATCTGCTCGGCTTCATCCTCGCGGCCGTCGTCGTGGGCTGGCTCGCCCAGCGCCAGTGGGATCGCCGCTTCTCGTCGGCGGTGACCGCGATGCTGACCGGCACCGTGATCATCTACGTCTGCGGTCTCGTCTGGCTGAAGCAGGATCAGGGTCTCGACCTCGCGACGACGCTGGAGTACGGCCTCTATCCGTTCGTGCCCGGCGATCTGCTCAAGCTCTATCTGGCCGGCGCGCTCCTGCCGGGTGCGTGGC
The DNA here is from genome assembly GCA_044237215.1 of Gaiellales bacterium. Taxonomy (GTDB): domain Bacteria; phylum Actinomycetota; class Thermoleophilia; order Gaiellales; family F1-60-MAGs149; genus F1-60-MAGs149. The sequence goes on along the minus strand of JBIIFR010000205.1, from coordinate 550 downwards.
GCCTCCTGGGACGGCTGCGCGGCTAGTCGCTGGTGGCGGGTACCGGCCACGCCTATAAAACGTCTGTAACATGCCCGCCGTGACCACATTCCCCCGTACCGCGGAGGTCGTCATCATCGGTGGCGGCGCCGTGGGTCTGAGCGTCGCCTACGCCCTCGCGCAGCGCGGAGTCGCGGTGGTGGTGCTGGAGCGCGCCCGCGTCGGCAGCGGGGCCTCGTCGGGCACGGCCTGCATGATCACGCCGAGCCATTCGGACCGCACGGCGTCGCCCGCGGCCCTGCGGGATGGCCTGCGCTTCCTGCTGAATCCGAAGGCGCCGCTGAAGGTGCGGCCGAAGCCGAGCGAGCTCGGATGGGTCGCGCGCTTCACGGCCGCGTCGCTCAACGAGGAGCGGGCGGAGGAGGGCACGCAGCTGCTGCGCGAGCTCGCCATCCGCAGCACGCAGCTGCACCGCGAGTGGAGCGAGCAGCTCGGCACCGGGCTCGAGATGAACGGCACGCTCAACCTCTGGTCGGGACCGGACGCCGAGGCGAAGCGCGCGGCGGTGGTG
>JBIIFR010000204.1:0-3779 GCA_044237215.1 Gaiellales bacterium | reverse complement strand
AGCGTGCGCTCGCCCCCTTCGGCACCGCGATCGCCACGCGCGGCAACAGCGCCTCGATCCGCCTCGACGAGGGCGTTGGCGACGTGGCCGCGATCGTTCGTGCACTCGACAGCACCGGCATCGCCATTCACCAGCTGCGCCTGCGCGAGCCGACCCTCGACGACGTGTTCCTCGAGCAGACCGGACGCTCCCTCGAAGGCTCCGGTGGGGCGAGCGACGAGGACGGCGCCGAGCAGTGAGCACGCTCGCCCTCCAGGTCCGGGTCCTATCCGAGCGCTCTGTGCGTCGGACGCTGCGGCAGCCCGCCGCGATCATTCCCGCGATCGTCTTCCCGATCATGCTGCTGTTCGTCTCGGCGGGCGGCCTCACCGCCGCCGAGAACCTGCCGGGCTTCCCCGACGTCTCGTACTTCGATTTCGCACTGGCCGTCACCTTCATGCAGGGCGCGATCTTCGCGACGGGCGGCGCCGGTACCGACCTCGCCACCGACATCGACACGGGCTTCCTCAACCGGCTCGCGCTGACCCCGATGAGCGGGGCTGCCCTCGTCTTGGGACAGCTCGGCGGCGCCATCACGCTGGGCGTCTTTCAGGCCACGTGCTACCTCGCCGCGGGCTTCCTCGGCGGGGCGACGATCGCCGCCGGCGTCGGCGGCGTGGTCGTGCTCTACCTGCTCGTGGTCCTGATGGCGATCGGCTTCGGCGCACTCGGCGTCGCGGCCGCATTGCGTACCGGCAACGGCGAGGCCGTCCAGGGCCTCTTCCCCGTCCTCTTCGTGCTGCTCTTCCTGAGCACCATCAACCTGCCGCTCGACCTGATCCCGATCACCTGGTTCCGCTGGGTCGCGACAGTCAACCCGATCACGTACCTCGTCGACGCCCTGCGCAGCCTGATCATCACCGGCTGGGACTGGCCGACGCTCGCCGCCGGCTTTGGTGTCGCGCTCGCGATCGCGGTCGTCGGCATCCTGCTCTCAGCGGCGGCCCTCCGCGGAAGGCTGCAGCGGACATGACCGGCTTCGCGGTCTGGTGGGGCGGAGTCAGCGGCATCGCCGCGCGCCAGTCCCGCGCGTTTTTCACCAACCCGGCGCTGATCATCCCCGGTCTCCTCTTCCCGATGCTCTTCTTCGCGGCCTTCGCGGGCGGCCTGTCGGACCTCACCCGCATCCCCGGCTTCGACTACGCCCCCGGCTACACCTCGTTCCAATACGTCTTCGTGCTCTTCCAGTCGTCGATGTTCGGCGGGATCTTTATCGGCTTCGCCGTCGCCCGCGACTTCGAGAACGGCTTCGCCCGCCGCCTGATGCTCGGCGCGCCACACCGCTCGGCGATCCTCTTCGGCTACGCGCTGTCGGCAATGATCCGCGCGGCGTTCACCATCATTTTCGTGACCGTGATCGCACTCGTGGCCGGCATCGACATCATGGGGTCACCGGCCGAGGTCGTCTTGCTCTACCTGCTCGCGCTCCTGTCGAACATCCTCGGCTCGCTCTGGGCGCTCGGCATCGCCTTCCGCTTCCAGTCGCTGAGCGCGACGCCGTTCATGCAGATCCCGCTCTTCATCCTGCTGTTTCTTGCCCCCGTCTACGTGCCGCTGCAGCTGTTGGGCGGCTGGATTCGGCACGTCGCCGACGTCAACCCGGCCACCTTCCTGCTCGAGGGTGGACGCGCGCTTCTCGCCGGCAGCGCGGGCCCGGTGCTGGCGGCCTGGCTCGTGATCATCATCGGCGGCATCGTGCTCGGCATCTGGTCGCTGAGCGGCCTGCGTGCCGCCGAGACCCGCTAGCCGAGCAGGCGCCGGACGATAGCGATCTGCAGTTCCGTCGCGAGACCGAGGTCATCGCGGTGGATGCGCTCGTCCTTGTTGTGGATGCCGTTCTCGTAGACGTCCAGCGGGGTGTGCCGCAGCGGCCAGAAGCCGTAGGCGACCGTCCCGAAGGCCTGCCGCATGTAGGCCGCGTCGGTGAAGCCCGTCGACAGCTGCGGCACGAGCGTGGCGCCCGGATCGACCGCCTCGAGGGCATCGGCGATCGCCGCGTGGAGCGGCGTGCCGAGCGCGGATTCCGTGCCGCCGTTGATGTGCTGGTCGAAGACGCGCTCGTAGGGAATGCCGGTACCGAACGCCGCGGCGAGTTCACGATCGAGGTCGGCTTCGACGTCGCCCGGCAGGATCCGGCAGTCGAGTCCAACCGACGCCCGGCCAGGCAGCACGTTGCGCGCCGTCGATCCGGTCAGCAGCGTCGGCGCGATCGTGATGCCGAGTAGCGCCTCGATCTCGGCGGCGAACATCGGATGCAGCGCACCAACCTCGGCGGCCACGCTACCGAGATCCTGATCAGGATCGACCCCGAGCGCCACGACCATCGCGCGGATCGCCGGCACCAGACGCTGCTCCGTGCGGTGCGCGGCCACGCGCGTGATCAACTCCGCGAGCAGCGGCACCGCATTGCGTCCGAGCGTGGGGATCGAGGCGTGTCCTGCCTCTCCGAGCGCAGTCACGGTGACGGGTAGCGTCGCCTTCTCACCCACCTGCAGCGTGTAGACAACGCGGCCGTCGACGAGCTCGAGGCGGACGCCGCCGCCCTCGTCGATGGCGTAGTCGCACCTGAGGTCGGGCCGCTCCTTGAGGAGCCATGGCATGCCGACCTCGTCCATGCCGTCCTCCTCGTCCGCCTGCGAGATCAGCAGCAGATCGCCGCTCGGCTGAAAGCCGGTGCGCGCGAGGTGGGCGATCGTCACGCAGCGCGTGGCGAGCTCGTTCTTCATGTCGCAGGTGCCGCGACCCCAGACGAAGCCCCCGTCGTCGAGGTGCGCGTCGAATGGCGGGTGCGTCCAGTCGGGCGCGTGGGCGGGCACGACATCGGTGTGCCCCATCAGCGCGAGCGACGGACCTGTGCCGAGGCCGGGCAGGCGGGCGATCAGGTTGGCCCGGTCGGGATCGCGGGCCACCAGTTCGCAGGCCACGCCGTTGGCCTCGAGGTACTGCTTGACGACCAGCGCGGCCGGTGTCTCGCGCCCCGGCGGGTTCGACGTATCGACCCGCACGAGATCGCGCAGCAGCTCGACGGCCTCGTCGCGGAGAGCGATGTCCATGCGCAGAACCCTACCCGGCCGCGACGTCGAGCACGATCTTGCCGACGAAGTCCTTGGCGATGAAGGCCTGCTGGGCCGCCTTGACCTGGGCGAGCGGGAATGTCGCCGCCACCGCCGGCTGGATCGCCCCAGCCTCGATCAGCCGGACGAGCTCCGCGAAGACGCTCGGCGCCGTGATCGTCGCCCCGATCAACGTGAGGTCCTCGAGGTAGAGCGTGCGCAGATCCAGCTCGACGAGCGGCCCGCCGATCGCACCGGAGATGACGTAACGGCCGCCACGACGCAGCGCGGCGAGATAGCTCGGCCACTGCGGGCCGCCCACCACATCGGCGACGACATCGACCCGGCCGACCCCGAGAGCGGCGAGCGCCGGCCCGAGCTCCGCATCGCGGTCGATCGTGTGGGCCGCTCCGAGTCCCCGGACGCCCGCGGACTTGGCGGAGACGCAGACGCCGATCGGGATCGCACCGAGCGCCTTGGCGATCTGCACCGCGTACCCACCAACGCCGCCGGACGCGCCCGTGATCAGCACATGCTCGCCCGCGGCCACACCTGCGCGGCGGAGCATGTCGAGCGCGGTGCCCGCCGAGGTCGGGAACGAGGCGAGCTGCACGGGCGTCAGCCGACGCGAGACCGGATGTGCGTTGACCGCGGGAGCGACGAGGAACTCGGCGTAGCCGCCGTCAT
>JBIIFR010000203.1:0-3812 GCA_044237215.1 Gaiellales bacterium | reverse complement strand
GGCTGGATCGCGTACATCGGTGGCCTGCTTGGCGCCCTGCTGACCGGCATCTACACGTTCCGCCTGATCTTCATGGTCTTCCACCGCCGCCCCTCGCCGTACGCGGAGAAGGTCATCCCGGCGTCCGTCGCCCACCACGGCGAGGGCCCGAGCTCGATGCTGTGGCCGGTCTACATCCTCGCCGTCGGCGCTGCCGTCACCGGCTTCCTGCAGATCCCGGGCGTCACGCATCTCGCCTACAGCTGGCTCGATCCGATCGCGCCGGACGGGATGGTCGAGGCCACCGTCGGCCAGGATTGGCTGACGACGCTGTTCGGCACGCTGATCGGCCTGATCGGCATCGCCATCGCCTACCACCTGTACGCCCGTGAGAGCGACGCGCCGGAGCGCATCCGGCTCGGCCGCGGCCGCCTGTTCCAGCACGCGCTCGAGCGTCGCCTGTACTGGGACGACCTCTACAGTTGGGCCTTCGAGCGCCCGGCCATGTGGGCCTCGGCGTTCCTCAGCCGCGACGTGGACCGGACGGCGTTCCGCTGGGCTCCGCTCGATGGCCTCGGCCAGCTGACGGCGTTCTTCGGCCGCTCGTTCACGGTGATCGAGAACGGCATCGTGCGCATGTACGCGCTCGTGCTGGCTCTCGGCATCGGCGCCCTGATCCTCTTCCTCCTGGTGCGCGGCGGATGATCACCGTCTCCTGGCTCATCGCCGTCCCGGCCGTCGCCGCGGTCCTGCTGCTCCTGCTGCCGTTCGGGCGGCAGGCGGCGGGCTACCTCGCGCTGCTCGTCTCGCTCGCCGTCGCCGGCGGCGTGATCGGCTTCATCTACCGCTTCGAGCCGCTCGGCGGCGATCAGTTCGGCGACAACATCGCCTGGATTGAGTCGCTCGGCGTGCGCTGGCACGTCGGCGTCAATGGCGTGTCGCTGGCCATGATCTCCATCACGGCGCTGATCACCGCCTGCGCGATCGGCTACGGCATGTGGGCGGGCCGCGACCGCTCCCACGCCTCGTTCGCCCTGATCCTGCTGACCGAGGCGTTCCTGATCATGGTCTTCTCGGCGCGCGATCTCGTCGTCTTCTACGTCGGCTTCGAAGGCATGCTGATTCCGCTGCTCGTGCTCCTCGCCGCGTGGGGCGGGGCGGGCCGCAAGGCCGCCGTCGTCCAGGTCATTGCGTACACCGCGCTCGGCACGCTGCTGATGCTGCTCGCAATCGCCTACCTCGGCTTCACGGCGCCCGGGGGTCCGAACTTCTCGATGGCCGACGCGGTCGGCCGCGGCAACGACTGGGTGTTCGCGGCGTTCGCGCTCGCGCTCGTCATCAAGTCGCCGCTGTTCCCGTTCCACGGCTGGGTGCTCCCCGCCTACCGCGAGTCCTCCCCGGAGGTCGCCGCCGTGCTGTCGGGCGTCGCCTCGAAGGCCGGCGGATACGCGTTCCTCGCCGTCCTCGTGCCGCTGTTCCCCGCGCAGGCCGCGACCTACGCCTGGGTCTTCATCGCGCTCGGCACAATCGGGTTCCTGTACGGCGCGTTCCTCGCCTTCCGCCAGTCCGACGGGCGCAGCGTGATCGCCTACTCGTCGATCGCCCAGATGTCCTTCATTATCCTCGGCGTCTTCCTGCTCGATTCGCGCGGTGCCACCGGGGCCACGTTCCAGATGGTCAACCACGCGCTCGTCTCCGCCGCGCTGTTCCTGCTCGCCGGCTGGCTCGAGACGCAGGCCGGCTCGGGCTCGTTCAAGCACCTCGGCGGGCTGGCCCGCAGCCGTCCGGTGCTCGCCACCGTCGCGCTGATCCTCGGCATGGCCGCGCTGGCCGTGCCCGGCTCCAGCGTCTTCGCCTCCGAGTTCCTGATCATGCTCGGCGCCTTCGAGCACTCGTGGTGGCTCGGCTCGATCGTGGCGATCGGCATCGTCTTCGCCGCCATGTACATGCTCCGCTGGATCTCCGCCGTGCTCCATGAGCGCGAGGGCGACTTCGTCGGCTCGCTCAATCCGCCGGACCTGCGCCGTGGGGCCCTGCTCTGCCTCCTGCCGCTCGTGCTCTGCCTGATCGGCCTCAGCATTGCGCCCGCGCAGTTCACCGATCGCGTCGACGCCGCCGCGACCGCGCTGGTCAGCTCGGCGGCAAAGGAGGCCGGTCGATGATCCAGGGACCATCCGTCGACTGGTTCGCGATCGCGCCCGAGGTGGCGCTGATCGTCGGTGCCTTCACCCTGCTGCTCACCGCGGCCTTCGCCCGCGGCCACGAGCGCGCGCTCAGCCTGATCCTCGGTCTCGGCACGCTGATCGTCTCGGTCGGTTTCTCCGTCGCCGCCTGGGGCGATGCGCCGGTGGTGACGATGGCCGATGCCTTCCGTGTCGATGACCTGACCGAGCTCGTGCGCATCACCGTCGCGGCCCTTGCAGCCCTCGTGCTGCTGCTCTCCGTCGGCTGGAACCGGCTGCGCGAGCAGGGCTCGGAGTTCACCGCGCTGCTGCTCCTGACCTGCGCCGGCATGGGCGTCGTTGCCGGCTCCACCTCGTTCGTGACGCTGTTCGTCGGGCTCGAGCTCTTCTCGCTGTCGCTCTACGTCCTCGTCGCCTTCGACGGCAAGAGCCGCGCCTCACTCGAGGCCAGCTTCAAGTACCTCGTGCTCGGCACGCTCGGCTCGATCGTGCTCGTCTACGGCGCCGCCTTCCTCTACGGCGCGACCGGCTCGTTCATGTACGACGGCATCGCCGCGTCGCTGGCCGAGGGCGGTTCGGGCGAGGCCGTCGTGACCCTCGGCACGGCCCTCGTCCTCGTCGGCCTGCTCTTCAAGGTTGGCGTGATGCCGTTCCACATGTGGGTGCCCGACGTCTACGAGGGCGCGCCCACGCAGATCACCGGCTTCATGGCCGGCGCCACGAAGCTCGTCGCGTTCGTCGCCCTGGCCCGCATCCTGCTCGATGCGCTCCCGGCCGTTGAGCACCTGTGGTCGCCCGTCTTGATCATCGTCGCCATCGTCACGATCATCGGCGGCAACATTGCGGCCCTGGTGCAGACCAACGTCAAGCGCATGATCGCGTGGTCCAGCGTCGGCGCGGCCGGCTACGCGCTGATCGGCATCATCGTTCACGGCGACCTCGGCCTCCGCGGCCTCGTCTTCTACCTCGCCACGTACGCGTTCACCGCGTTCGGCGCCTTCGCCGTGATCTCCCTGTTCGAGCGCGATCAGGCGCGTGCCAAGGGCTACGCCACGCTCGACGGCATGCGGGCATGGGGCTTCAGCCGTCCGTTCGCCGGCATGGCAATGGTCGTGTTCCTGCTCGCCTTCGCAGGCTTCCCGCCGACCGCCGGCTTCATCGGCAAGTTCGTCATCTCCGGTGCGGCGGTCACCAACGGCTACGTCTACCTCGCCGTCGTCGGCGTGATCGGCTCCGTGATCGGGCTCGCCTACTACCTGCGCGTGATCGTCGCCCTCTACGATCGCTCGCGCAAGAGCGACGTCGGTCTGCCGGCGACGCCCGGCCTCGCCGGTGCCAGCCTCGCGATCCTGCTCTGCCTCGCCGTGGTGCTGCTCGGCGGCATCCTGCCGAGCCTCGGCCTCGATTGGGCCGGCCAGGCCGCGTCGTTCCTCGCCGTCGTCAAGTAACGCCTAGGCTTTCCGCAGAGCGACCGCCGAGGAGGCCCCAATGCCCGAGAACACCACAATCACCTGGCTGGGACACGCGACCTGGCAGATCACGACGCCGGGCGGCGTCGACGTGCTGGTGGATCCCTGGCTCGAGTCGAATCCGAAGTGCCCCGCGTCGGCGCACGCATCGTCGGCCGACGTCGTCCTCGTCACGCACGGC
>JBIIFR010000201.1:0-3813 GCA_044237215.1 Gaiellales bacterium | reverse complement strand
CAGAAGAGCACGTACTTCTACCCCAAGACCCTCGACGGCCTCGTGATCCGCACGCTCGACGGTCCGCAAGACTGACGCCCGTCGCTGGCAAATCTGGATCCGGATCCAGATATGCCGCTTTCGTGCAGATTTGGATCCGGATCCAGATTTGCCGATTTCGTGCAGATTTGGATCCGGATCCAGATTTGCCACGCCGCGCCGCGATCTGCAGTCCGGCTAGCCTAGGGGCATGGCAGCGACCGAAGCCCAGATCCGCGAGGCCCTCACCCGGGTGATCGATCCGGAGCTGAAGCAGGACCTCGTGTCGCTCGACATGATCAAGAGCGTCGCGATCGACGGCGGTGACGTGACCGTTGGCGTCACGCTGACGATTCCCGGGTGCCCGCTCAAGGCGACGATCACCGATGACGTCACGCGCGAGGTCGGGGCCGTACCCGGCGTCGAGCGCGTTGCGATCGAGTTCGGCAGCATGTCGGAGGAGCAGCGCGCCGCGCTCGCCACGAAGTTGCGCGGCGGGCGACCGCCCCGGCCCGCCGGCGAGCTCAGCGTCTCCCCGAAGACCCGCGTGATCGCCGTGGCATCAGGCAAGGGTGGCGTCGGCAAGTCGTCGCTGACCGTCAACCTCGCGATCGCCTTCCAGCAGCTGGGCCTCGAGGTCGGCGTGATCGACGCCGATATCTACGGCTTCTCGATCCCCGGCATGCTCGGCATCCACCAGCGCCCGGTGACGGTCGAGAAGATGATCGTCCCTCCCGTCGCGTACGGCCTGAAGACGATCTCCATCGGCTACTTCATGGAGGAGGGTGGTGCCGTCCTGTGGCGCGGCCCGATGCTCCACAAGGCAATGCAGCAGTTCCTGTCCGACGTCCACTGGGGCGAGCTCGACGTGCTGCTGATCGACATGCCGCCAGGCACCGGCGATGTCGCGATCTCGCTGGGCGGCCTCGTGCCAAACGCCGAGGCCGTTGTGATCACCACGCCACAGGCTGCGGCACAGCGCGTCGCCGAGCGTGCCGCCGCGGTCTCCGAGCGCGTCAACATGCGCGTGATCGGCGTGATCGAGAACATGTCGTATCGCGTCTGCCCCTGCTGCGGCGAGCGCGATGACCTCTTTGGCTCCGGTGGCGGTGCTTCGCTGGCCGGACACCTCGACGTCCCGCTGCTGGCCGAGATCCCGCTCGAGCCGGCGCTGCGCGAGGGCGGCGACAGCGGTCTGCCCTTCATGATCAGCGCCCCCGACGCGCCCGCCGCGGTGGCGATCCGTACGCTGGCGACGCGCCTGCACGGCATGCGCACGCAGGATCCGATCGCGCGCATCAAGAAGCCGCTGAAGGTCCTGTAGACCGGCGGTACTTCGACGCGAGGTACGCGTCGACATCAGCGCGCGTACTCCGCCAGCGGCCCGAGTCGTCCTGCAGCGCGCGCAGCCGCCCGCGCCTGGCCGCCATCTTGAGCGCATCGACACCCACGCGGTCATCTGCCAGCGCCGCCAGCGGCACCACGTCGCCGCGGCCGACGGCGACCATGGGCACCAGACGTTCAACCGACTCGATGATCCCGCGGGCGATCAACTCGCCGAGCGCCCCCGGGTTGCCGCCATCTGCCTGCGCCAGCGCACGGAGATACGCCCGTCGCTGACGACTGCGGAGCACGATCGGTGGGTACCCGCTGCGGACGAGGAGGAGATTCAACAGGAGACGCCCGGTGCGACCGTTGCCGTCGAGGAACGGATGGACCTGCTCGAAGTCGGCGTGCACCGCCGCCAGGCGTTCAGGCAAGAATGGGTCCGTTGATCCAACCGCGGCGTTGGCTGCGCGCACCCAGTCGGAGATGCGTTGCGGCACCTCCGTCCACTCTGGCGGGCGCATGCCGCCGGGGAAGGCCAGGATGTCGTGCCTCCGCCAGCCGCCCGGCGCCTCTGCGGGCAGTGCATCGGGGTGCGGCTCCCACTCCCAGACCGGCCCCATCGCCAGTTGGTGCAAGCGGCGGACATCGGTGATGGTCACCGCGGCGCGCTTCCCTGGAGGCGCACGTTCGTCGAGTTCGTCGATGATCGAGCGGGCTGCGGCGGCGTAGCCGAGCACCTCGAGGTAGTCCTTGAGGGAGCGTCGCCCCGAGGTCTCCCCCGCCTGGAGCAGATCCCGTACCTGCGCGAGCACCAGCGTGTTGCCTTCGATGGCCGTCGAGTTGTGGGCGTCCGCAATCCAGAGCTCCGCCCAGGCCACGCGAGCCGAGGCCGGGGCCGGCAGGACGCCGTGCGTCGCAATCACCTCGGACATGAGCTCATACGCACGCGCGTAGATGCCTGCGCGTGGCGGCCTACCGCGACCCGGCAATTTGTTCGGTTTCACAGAAAACAATTCTACAGAACAAATTCATACCGCGGCGGTACGAACCCGCGCCACACACGCGCGGGTGCGAATCACTCCGTGGACAAGAGGTGATCGAGCACGACCGGATCAATCCGATCGCCACCCGGCCAGCGTCCCTCCAGACTCGCGTCGAACACCCACGCCGCGAGCGCCTCTTCCAACTCGGCGTCCCACGCCCCGGCGGCAGCCACGCTCCTCCCGGCGCGGCGCAGCGCCACGCGTAGCGACGACGCCAGTGCCGCGTCGACGGTCACCCAGGCATCCGGCGCCGTGGTGCCGTAGATGAGGTCGTACACGTCGCGGAGGCGCTCGAGCTCATCGAGCGGTGTCGGATGATCGTCGACACGCAGATCGATCGGGTCGCCACCCCCCGGCCGGCGCACCAGAAGGGCGGCCGACTGGCGGCCGCGACGGTCACCGCCGGTGGCATCGCCCGCGCGCAGCACGGCCAGCAGCCGGCGGTCGAGCGGCTCGGCGGCCGACGCGTTCCACGCCTGCTCCATCGCGTCGAGCACGACCGAACCGACGAGGATGTTGCCCTGAATCACCGCGTCGGGCAGCACGCGCCCGCCGGCCCAGTCGAAGCAGCCGCTGCCCGTGAAGGTGGCGCCCCGTCCGACCGCGTCGACGGCACCGACCTGCCGATCCTCGCGATCCGCGTCGGCTGCGCTGGTCGTCGCCAGCGCGGCTGCGGGCGTGGCGCCCGCCCGCAGCAGGTCGAGTACCTCCGGCCCGTACGCAATGCGCGCCATGGCCTGCGTGCAGACCGCACCCACCCCGAGCTCAGCCCAAAGTACCCCGGCGCCGACGGCAAGAAAGCAGGTCGCCGCAGCGGCTCCGACGTCGCCGGTGGTGCGATCCACGGCGGCGATCGAGAAGGTCATGCGGCTAGAGCGACTCGCCCGGCGCGAGCTCGTGCACGGTGACATCGTCGAGGCCGAGCTTTGCGAGCTCGTCCTTGAGCTTCGCCGGCGTGCCGGTGAGCGCGTCGAACGTACCCCAGTGCGACCCGAGGACGTGCTTGACGCCGAGCAGGCGCGTGGCATGAGCGGCCTGGAACGGGCCCATCGTGTAGAGGTCCCCGATCGGAAGGATGGCCAGAGCCGGCTGATAGAGCTCGCCGATCAGGGCCATGTCGCCGAAGACGCCGGTGTCGCCGGCGATGTAGATGCGCTGCCCCGACTCAAGCTCGATCACGAAGCCGACGGGGTCGCCACCGTAGGAGCCGTCGGGCAGGGCGCTCGAGTGGAACGCCTGCGTCATCGTGACCTTGAGGCCATTTGTCTCCACGGTCCCGCCGGTGTTCATGCCGATCGGGTTCGTGGCGCCCTGGTCGCCGAGCCAGGTCGCGATCTCGTACTGCGCGATCGTCGTGGCGTTGCCGCGCTTGGACACCGCGACGGCATCGGCGATGTGGTCGCCGTGGCCGTGCGTGACGAGG
>JBIIFR010000202.1:0-3813 GCA_044237215.1 Gaiellales bacterium | reverse complement strand
CGCCGAGCGACCAGTCGATCGGGCGGGGCTCGTCGGATTCTCCGAGGTAGTGGTCGGCGGCGTAGCGCGACGGCGGCAGCACCCTGCGCAGCGGCGTGCGGCGGATGATCGAGCCGATGGGCTCGGGAAAGCGGCGCGCCGCCTCCTGGTACGAGCCGTCGAGGTTGCGGAGCGCCGGTGCGACGAGGCCGCAGCGCGGGTGTTCCTCCATGAAGCGCACGAGCCGCGGCAGACAGTCGACCTGTGCGATCGCGTCGGGGTTGACGATTGCGAGATAGTCGCCGGGCGCCGCAGCAAAGGCGACGGCCTGGTTCTCCGCGTACGAGCGGGTATCGGGCTGCTCGACCAGCACGCAGTCGGGATAGTCCGCGCGGATCAGCTCGGCGGTGCCGTCGCCCGGACGATTGGCGACGACGACGATCGTGAGCGCCTCCCCCATGCCCTGCTGGCGCAGGCCGGCGATCGCGTCGGGGAGATCGTCGGCCTGGCCCGTCGAGGTGAGCGCTGCGACGACGGAGGCCTGCCTGCCGGCCGCAACCGGGCGCACGAGGCGGTGCGCCTGCGGCTGCTCGCGCAGCACGTCCTGCCAGACGCCGATCAGGCGCTCAGCGGCGGCCGTCCACGTCAGCTCGGCGGCGCGGATGATTCCTGCCGCGCGGCAGCGGGTGCGCAGCGCCTCGTCGTCGAGCAGACGCGCGAGGCCATCGGCGATCGACGCAACGTCAAGCGGGTTGGCCAAGACGGCCGCCCCACCGGCCACCTCGGGCAGCGCGGTCGTATCGCTGGTCAGCACCGGCGTACCGGTGGCCATCGCCTCGGCGACCGGCAGGCCGAAGCCCTCGTAGAGCGACGGGAAGGCGAAGACGCCGGCGGCGGCGTAGAGGTCACGCAGCGCGCCCTCACCTTGCACGTAGCCGATCCGACGCACGTGCTGCTCAAGGCCGAGCTCGGCGATCCGCGCACCCAGCTCGTCCTCGTCCTGCTTGGCGTCACCGGCGAGGACGAGCAGTGGCATCTCGGCGCGCGCGTCGCGCACGCGCGCGTAGGCCTCGAGCAGGCGCAGCAGGTTCTTGCGCGGCTGCAGCGCACCGATAAAGAGCACGAAGCCCGGCTCCAACCCCCATGCCACACGCACACGGTCGGCGGCGGTCGGATCGGGTGCGTAGACGTCGGAGACGCCGTTGGGGATCGCCACCACATGGCTCGGAGCGAGACCGGGCACGGAGCGCAGGACGTCCTCGCGGGCGTGCTCCGAGACGGTCACCACGCGGGCCGCACGGCGGATCGACCACGGCACGAAGCGGCCGAACGCGAGCGCGTCGGCCCGCGGCATCAGCTCGGGGGCGAATCGGTACGACGAGTCGTGCACCGTGACGACGCCCGGACAGTTGAGGCCCGGCGGCAGGACGTAGTTGCCGTGATACAGCGCCGGGCGGTCCGCGCGCAGGCGCGCGGGCAGGCTGACGGCCACGCGGCGGTAATTCGAGTCGACGTCGACGGCGACCGGCCGTACGACGCCCGAGGCGGTGATGGCCTCCGGCACAAGCGCGGGATCGCGGACGTAGGCAAGGACGGTGAACGGCAGGTCGGCGTGCGCAGCGAGCGCCGTCAGGAGCCCCGTGGCGACCGTCTCATCACCGGTGCGGTTGCGGCCGATGACATCGGCATCGAAAGCGACGACGTCGGGCATCGCTCAGCCGACGCGGCTGCCACGCACCGGGCGATCGCGCGTCGCCTCGGGGAACACCGCGCGCTCGCCGAGCGTCGTGCGCGCGAAATCAAGGAACGAGGTGACGAGCCGCGACTGCGTCCGCGATGCGTTGCGCACGGCGTAGAACAGTCGCCCCGGCTCGAGGCCCGCGACCGTCGCGGAGGCGAGGCGGTGCTCATCGAGCTCGCGCTCGACCGCCAGGCGCGAGAGGAAGGTCACGCCGAGCCCCGCCTCGACGGCGGACTTGGCCGACTCCTGCAGGCCGAGCTCGGCCACGACGTTGAGGTCGCGCGCGCGGATGCCGTGGGCGCGCAGCTCGCGCTCGACGACGGTGCGGACACCGGCTCCCTCCTGCTGCACGACGAGCGGCTCGTGCACGAGCTCCTCGACGCTGATCTGCCGGCCGGCGAAGGGGTGGTCGTTCGGGACGATCAGCAGCACCTCGTCGCGCAGAAACGGCTCGAACACGAGCGAGCGGTGCGTGCGCTCGGCGCCGACGATCCCGAACTCGAGCTGACGGTCGAGGACGCGGTCGATGATCGTCTCCGTGTCGTCGACGCGCAGCGACACGAGCACGTCGGGGAACTCCTTGTGGAACGCGCCGAGCAGCGCCGGCAGGATGCGCTCACCGGGTCCCGTGGAGGCGCCGACGACGAGGTGGCCGTGCAGTCCGTCGCCCTCCTCCTCGAGGCTGTGGAAGAGGTCGCGCTCCGCGCCGAGGATGCGCTGGGCGTGCCGGTAGGCGACCTGCCCGGCCTCGGTCGGCTCGACGACGCGGCCGGAACGATCGATCAGCTGGCACCCCAGCCGCTTCTCGAGCGAGCGGATCGCCAGCGAGACGGCGGGCTGGGTGACGCCGAGCTGCTCGGCCGCCTGCGAGAAGCTGGAGCGATCGACGACGGCAACGAGGGCAGCGAGCTGCTTGGTGTCCACTACTCCGCGACCTTCCGAGTCGCGACGCCCTCGCGCAGCGGCGACTTGGCGGCGGTGAAGAAGAGTTCGAGGGCCTCCTCGTCGGCGCCGCGCAGGAGCGCCACGTCGATCTCGTCGAGGCGCTCAGCGAGCCACGCGGCGTCGATGCGGCCGCGGCGCGCGCGCATCAGCTTGTCGTGGTGGGTGCGCTCGACGGACTCGTCGTCGGCGAAGAGCCGCTCGTGCAGCACCTCGCCGGGACGCCGCCCGATGACGCTGATCTCGATGTCCTTGCCGGGCTCGCGACCCATCAGGCGGATCATGTCCTGCGCGAGATCCATGATCCGCACCGGATCGCCCATGTCGAGCACGAAGATGTCGCCCGACTGGCCGACGCCGCCGGCCTGGACGATCAGCTGGACGGCCTCGGGGATCGTCATGAAGAAGCGCGTCATCTCCGGGTCCGTGACCGTGACGGGGCCGCCGTCGAGGATCTGACGCCGGAACGTCGGAATCACCGAGCCGGACGAGCCGAGCACGTTGCCGAAGCGGACGGCCATGAAGCGCGTGCCGGGGCGCTCCTGCGCCTCGGCCTCGACGACGTACTCGCAGAGCGCCTTCGAGGCGCCCATCGCGGTCTCCGAGATGACGGCCTTGTCGGTCGAGACCAGCACGAAGCGCTCGACCCCAGCGTCGGCGGCGAGCCCGGCGAGGGCGCGCGTCGCGAGGACGTTGTTGCGCAGTGCGCTGAACGGGTTGCTCTCCATCAGCGGGACGTGCTTGTAGGCGGCGGCGTGGAAGATGACGTCCGGCTGCGCCTCCGCGATGATCTTGCGCATGCGGTCGACGTCCTTGACGTCGGCGACGCAGGAGCGGACGTTCGGGATCTCGTGCTCGCGGAGCCACTGGTCGATCTGGAAGAGGTTGTCCTCGGCGTGGTCCACCAGCGTCAGCTGCGCGGGCGAGAGCCGGCTGATCTGCCGCACGAGCTCCGAGCCGATCGAGCCGCCGGCGCCCGTCACCAGAACCGACTGGCCAGCCAGGTAGCCGCCCATGGAGGCGAGATCGAGGTTGACGGGCTGGCGGCCGAGGATGTCCTCGACCTGCACCTCGCGCAGGCGGCGCAGCAGCGTCGGGTCGCCGTCAAGCAGGTCGTAGAGGCCCGGCAGGGTCTTGACCGGCACGCCGGC
>JBIIFR010000200.1:0-3822 GCA_044237215.1 Gaiellales bacterium | reverse complement strand
GGTCACCGGGCGATCCGCGCGAGGGCTCCATGCTCGTGCCCGCGGACGTGCCCGGCGGCTGATCCTCCCCTACGCTTCCGCCATGGACATCGGCGAGGAGCGCGAGCGCATCATCGTGGAGCCGGCAACATCGCCGATCCCGCAGGAGACGCCGTCGCCGGAGCGTTCGCCCGAGCCCAGCCCCGAGCGCACGCCCGAGCCCGCGCACGAGCCCGCTCGCGAGCCCGACGCCGAGCCCGTCCCGGCATGACCGAGCACGACTTCGTCGTCCCCGACCTCGTCGAGCCGATCATCGGCCACCGCTCCTGGACCGTCCGCGTCCACCCCTCCGGCGAGCCGCGCCTGTGCTCGCCGTACCGGCGCTCGATCTGGGAGCCAGGCCGGCCCGAGACCGCGCGCTGCGGCATCGGCGACTGGTCGTCGCCACTCGCCCTCCGCCCCGTCTCCCACGCACCGCGCGGGCACGACGCGCCGGCCGAAGGCTGCACCTGTGGGGTCCACGCCTGGGTCTCCGAAGGCAAGATGCTGCTCGACACCGCCGACACGCGCGGCCTACGCGCCGTCTCCGGCGGCGTCGCACTCTGGGGCGAGGTATTGCGCCACGACAAGGGCTGGCGCGCGAGCCACGCCTACCCACACACCCTGCACGTGCACGCGGCGACTACCGATGACCTCTGCTTCGTCTTCAGCTGGGAGACCGGCCAGCTGCGCGCGACACCCGCAGAAGAACTGGCCGCCATGCTCGAGGAGACCTATGGCGTGCCAACCCGCGTCCACTCGGGCGACGACCTGCTCGCCCCGCGACCGCGCTACGCACCATCGGCTCTCAAACTGCCGCGCGCGCACCTCGGCCTCAGCGCAGAGGATGCCGCACGCCTCGAACCGGCGGTCACCCGGCGCACACGGCTTGCGCGCTGGCTGACCGAGATGTCGTAGCCGTTAGGCCGTGACGATGTCGCGCATGGCGGCGATGTGCTCGGGCGTCGAACCGCAGCACGCGCCGATCACGTCGATGCCCAACTCGCGCATGTCCGTCGCCCACTCCGCCATCACCTCGGGCGAGCCGTCGTAGAGGAACTCGTCGCCGACGAGCTTCGGCAGACCGGCATTCGACTGTGCCATCAGGAACACGCCCGCGGGGCGCGCCTCGGCCATCTGCGCGGCGATCGTGCGCATCTCGTCGACGCCGCGACCACAGTTGGCGCCGACGATGCTGACGCCCATCGCGCTGATCGCCTCGACGGCCTGGCCAGGCTTGATGCCCATCATCGTGCGCAGGTTCGTGTCGAACGACATCGTCGCGAGAATCGGCAGCCCCGGCGCCTCGGCCTGAGCGGCACGAACTGCGGCCTCGACCTCTTGGAGGTCGCTCATCGTCTCGATCAGGATCGCGTCGGCACCACCCGCGACGAGGCCGCGGATCTGGTCGGCGAAGAGCGCCTGCGCGGACTCGAGGGTGAGCGTGCCCATCGGCTCCATCAGGTCGCCGCTCGGACCGACGTCGCCGAGCACGTAGGTGCCCGGATGACGGTCGGCGACGCGGCGCGCGACCTCCGCACCAGCGCGGTTGAGCTCTTCGACGCGGTCGCCGAGATCATGCATCTCGAGCCGCGGGCGTGTCCCGCCGAACGTGCAGGTCGTGATCAGGTTCGACCCGGCCGCGGCGTAGGCCTCGAGGATCGCCTCGATCTTCTCGGGGTGCTCGACGTTCCACAGCTCGGGTGCGCCGCCGTCGGTCAGGCCGGCGTCCTGGAGCATCGTGCCCATGGCGCCATCGCCGAGCAGGTGGCCGCCGGACTGCAGGGTCTCAAGGATGCCGCTCACGTCAGGCCCCCTGGGCCGGGCCGAGCTCATCGAGCAGGGCGGTCAGTGCCTCTTCGGACAGCTCGGTCTCGAGCTCCTCGGCGACGCGCTGGACGACGTCGGCCGGCGAGCCGTCGGCGGGAGTCCACTCGCCTCTGCGCCAGCCCTCCATGTACGCGTCGGCATCAGACTCGCCGAGACGCATGGCGGCTTCGTCGATCGCCTCCTGGAAGCGCTGCGCGAGCTGTGCACGCGCCGTCTCGTCGCCCTCCCGGGCCATGACCATGGACGGAATGTCGCGCCAGTAGGTGATCTGATATTCGCTCATGTTGCGCACTATAACATTCTGAGCCCGGACGCCCAAGTCGACTGCTAGCGTGTGCACATGCCGACTTGGCTCATCGCTCTGATCGTCGCCTGGGTCGTCCTGGCCGTGGTCACCACCCTGCTCAAGCGCCCGGTCTACGGCCCCGGTTGAGCCGTGGTCCAGGGCACGCGTCTCGTGTCCGAGCATCGCCAGCGCAAGGCCGCCGCGGCCGCTGACGACGATCAGTCCAGCGCCACGTAGCCGAGGCCGAGCGCGCCGGGCCCGGCGTGGGCGCCGATCACCGCACCGAGCGTGAGGACGCGCACGGACCGGATACCCGTGCGGGATGCGCGCACGCGTGCCTCCAACTCGGCCGCCGTCGTCGGATCAGCGGCATGGCCGATTGCCACGTCGACCTGCGGGTGATCGGCCGAGCGCCGCACGAACTCGTCAACGAGCGCCGGCAGCACCCGCTCGGCACCGCGCACCTTGCCGGCCGGCACGACCGCCCCATCCTCGATCGCCAGCAGCGGGCGTACGCCGAGCAGCGTGCCGACCAGCGCCTGTGCGCGGCCGATGCGACCACCCCGCTGCAGGTACTCCAGCGTGGGCACGCTGAAGAGCGTGGCGGAGCGTCGGCGATCACGCTCGACGAGCGCTGGCAACTCGCCCACGGCCACCCCGTCGTCAAGTGCTGCCTGGACGCGCATCAGGAGCAGCGCGAGCGGCATCGAGACCAGCTGGCTGTCGATCACCGTGACCCGGCCGGGGAAGCCCGCCGCCGCGGCATGCGCCGAGGCGCAGGTGCCGCTCAGCTTTGACGAGAGGTGCAGCGAGACGACGTGGTCGTAGGTCTCGAGTAGCTCGCGGTAGACCGCGGCGAACGTGCCGGGCGAGGGCTGCGAGGTCCGGGGGTGCTCCGGCGACGTCTGCAGGCGCGCGTAGAACTCCTCCGCGGTGAGGTCGACGTAGTCGCGCACCTCCTCGTCACCGAAGCGCACGGTCAGGGGCACCATCCGCCAGCTGTCGCGCTCCGGCACGGGCAGATCCGCCGTCGAGTCGTAGACGATCGCAGTGCCGACGCCGGCGCGCCGCGCGGCCGCCGCGCTGACGCCCGCGCGCATGTCGGAGACCGCCGGGTCGGCAACCTCGCCGTGGGCGCCGGCCGCCGCCAGCACTGCCTCGACATCGTCGGCATGCACGTGGACGCGGGCCAGCGCCGCATCGCCGACCACCACCACGGAGTCGCCCCACGTGCCCGCCTCCGCGCGCACGGCCGCCACGTCAGCGCCGCGCAGGACGAAGCCGATGCACCAGCGGTACCGGCTCGTGGGGTCGTGCATGTGCACCGTGGACGCCGCCTCGACGGCGCCATCATCAGCAAACGTCTCCCCGGTGAGTGCGGCCAGAAGCCCCTCGAGGATCGCGACCACCCCGGCAGCACCCGCATCGACCACGCCCGCCTCATCGAGCTGCGCGAGCTGCTCCGGCGTGCGTTCGAGGGCGGCGCGCGCGCCGACGAGGGCGGAGGCCAGTGCCTCGGCAGCGGTATCCCCCGTGCTCGCGGCCGCCGCCGCCCGCGCGACGGTCAGCATCGTCCCCTCGACCGGAACGGGCACCGCCGCATACGCCGCCTCTGCTCCCGCGGCCAGCGCCGCGGAGAGCGTGGGCCCATCGAGCGGTGCGCGCAACGACAGCACGGCCGCCCGCAC
>JBIIFR010000006.1:0-13806 GCA_044237215.1 Gaiellales bacterium | reverse complement strand
CCCGAGCCCATCGGCTCGATCATCCGCCGCACGCCGCTGCGCAGGGTGCTGCCGCCGTCGCGCTACGCCGCCGACCACTACCTCGGAGAATCCGACGAGCCCCGCCCGATCGACTGGTCGCTCGGCGCCTTCCTGCTGATCCGCCGCGAGGCATGGGACGACGTGGGCGGCTTCGACGAGGCGTTCGCGCCGCTCTACGTCGAGGAGATCGAGCTGCAGTGGCGTCTGTGGCAGCGCGGCTGGGAGATCTGGCAGGAGCCCGCCGCGGAGGTCGTGCATGCGCACCAGGCCGCCAGCGACGGCAAGTTCATCGACAAGCGCACGGTCTGGCACCTGCGCAACGTTGGGCGCTTCATCAAGCGGCATCCGACCGTGCTTGGTGGGCAGGCTCCGGGTCTCGCGCCGTCGCGGCGCGGTCAGACCAGCGAGCAGTAGAGCTCAACGCAGCGTTCGGCGGTGAGCGCCCAGGTTGCCTCGTCGGCACGGGCGCGGCCGGCTCGAATCAGCTCGTCGCGGCGGCGGATCGCCTCGTCAATACCCGCGGCAATCGACTCGACGTCGAGTGGATCGACCATCACGGCTGCGTCGCCGCAGGTCTCCGGCAGCGCGCCGGTGCTGGCCGCCACGACGGGAGCGCCAGCGGCGAAGGCCTCGAGGGCCGCGAGGCCCGAGCCCTCGTGCAGCGAGGGGATCGCCACGGCGGCGGCACCGCGGTAGAGCACGCGTAGCTCGGCGTCGGTCACGCGACCGGCGCGCCGCAGCCACGGCTCGTCGGGTAGGCGCACGTCGCCCCAGCCGTCGGCGCCGACGTGCACCAGTTCCTCCTCCGAGCCGCGCGCACGGCGCAGGCGCATGGCGTCGACGAGGCGCTGCAGGTTCTTGCGCGGCTCGGGCGTGCCGACGGCGAGCACGTACGGGGTCGTGCTCAGCACGGGCTCAGCAGGCGCGGACCAGAACGCATCCACACCGTTGGGGATCACATGGAGGCGGTCGGCGGCGGCCGGCGCGAAGGCCGCGACATCAGCGGCCGTGTCGTGCGAGACGGCGATGATCGCGTCGGCGGCGGCCAGCACGCGCGGCAGCGTCCGCTGGGTGTACGTGCGGTTCCAGCGGCTCAACGTCTCGGGGTGGTGGACGACGGCGAGGTCGTGGACCGTGACCACCGTCGGCGGCTGGCCGGGCGAGAGCGGACCGCGGGGAAGCGGCAGGTGCAGGACATCGGCAGCGCGGGCGGCGGCCTCGGCGCGCGCACCGCGTGTCGCCCACGCCAGATCGAGGCGGAGGGCGAGCGCCCGGCGAGCGGTGCTGCCGGCCGCCGGGGTGCTGCCGACGCCGATGCGCAGGATCTCGACGTCGCTGCGATCGTCAAGCGCGTCGGCCAACTGCAGCGCAGTCCGCGCCACGCCCGCCTGGCCGAGCCGCGTGGCGGAGAGGTCGAACGCGATCCGCAGCGGTCGCCCCTCCACCGCTAGCCGCGGATCTGGCCGCTGCCGATGACGACGTACTTCGTCGTCGTCAGATCCTCGAGGCCGATCGGGCCGCGCACGTGCAGGCGCGCCGTCGAGTTGCCGACCTCGGCGCCCATGCCGTACTCGCCGCCATCGGTGAAGCGCGTCGAGGCGTTGACGTAGACGCAGGCCGAGTCGACGCTGTCGGTGAAGGTGCGGGCGGTCTCGAGCGAGTCGGTCACGATCGCCTCGGAGTGGCCGGTCGAGTGCTGATCGATGTGATCGAGCGCCGCGTCGAGGTCGTCGACGACGCGGACGGCGAGAATCAGGTCGAGGTACTCGGCATCCCAATCGGCAGCGGTGGCGGCAGTGATCTCGAAGTCGATGGCGGCGCGCGTGCGCTCGTCGCCGCGCAGCTCGACGCCGGCGTCGCGCAGCGCACCGAGGACCGGCTGGAGCAGGTCGGTTCGATCGGCGTGCACGAGCAGCGTCTCTGCTGCGTTGCAGACGCCGGGGCGCTGGACCTTGGCGTTCATGGTGATCGACACGGCCATGTCGGCGTTCGCATCGCGATCGAGGTAGACGTGGCAGATGCCACCGGCTGCCGCGAGCACGGGGATGCGGCTCTTCTCGAGCAGGAAGTCCTTCAGCGCCTCGCCGCCGCGCGGCACCACGATGTCGGCGGCGCTGGCGTCGCTGACGAGCTCGCCGAGGTCGTCGCGAGAGCCCTCGATCGGGATCACGATGTCTTCGGGCAGGCCCGCGTCGGCGAGGCCACCGCGCACCGCAGCACTCAGCGCAGCATTCGTGTGCTTCGCCGAAGCCGAGCCGCGCAGCAGCGCGACGTTGCCCGACTTGATGCACAGCGCGGCGACGTCGACCGTCACGTTCGGGCGTGCTTCGTAGACCACGAGGACGCGACCAATCGGCACGCGCACCTTGGAGAGCTCGAGGCCGTTGTGCAGGCGACGGTCGTCGATCACCCGGCCGACGGGGTCGGCCAGCGCGGCGACGTCGCGCACGGCCTGCGACAGCGCCGCGAGACGCTCGTCGTTGAGTGTGAGGCGGTCGACCAGCGCCGCGGACGTGCCGTCGGCCACGGCAGCAGCAACGTCCTGCGCGTTGGCGGCGAGGATCGCCGCGGCATCGGCTTCGAGGCGCGCTGCGATAGATGCCAGCGCCGCGTCGCGGACGTCGGTGCTGGCACTGCGGATGGCGCGCGCGGCGGCGCGGCCTCGGACACTGATCTCGCTCTGCGTGGTGGCGCTCATGGTCGCCAAGGATATCGGCTGGAGCGCGTTCGGCGAGCGGTGCGGCTAGAGCAGCACGAGACGGTCGCGGTGCACGGCCGGATCGGCGCCGCGCTTGCCGATCTGCTGCTTCAGCTCGGCGTGGCCCATCTCTGCGATGCCACGGGCGAACACGACGCCCTTCGCATCGACCAACTCGACGCCGTCGCCAGCCGCAAAGCGTCCACTGATGGCCTTGATCCCGACGGGCAGGAGCGAGGCGCCGTCCTGCTCGAGCGCCTTGCGGGCGCCACCATCGACCTCAATGCGGCCCGTCGTCGGCAGGGCGTGACGGAGCCACAGCTTGTAGGCCGACGGTGACGATCCCTTGGCGGGGAAGCGCGTGCCGACCTGCTCGCCGGTGATGGCGGCGGCGATGGCGCCGCTGCGCCCGCCGTTGGCGATCACGCAGTGGGCGCCGCCGGCGCGCGCCATCTCGGCGGCGACGACCTTCGAGCGCATGCCACCGCTGCCCCAGCCAGAGCCGGCAGCAGCAGTGTCGACCTCGTCGAGCACAGAGGCATCGGGTACCTCGCGCACGAGCGCCGCGTCGGGGTGCTTGGGATCGCGGGTGTAGAGCCCCTCCTGATCGGTCAGGAGCACGAGCAGGCGCGCGCCGAGCAGCACGGCGACCTGCGCGGCGAGCGCATCGTTGTCGCCGAAGGTGATCTCCTGCGTGGCGGTCGAGTCGTTCTCGTTGACGATCGGGGTGACACCCCAGGCGAGCAGCGTCTCAAGCGTGTGGCGCGCATTCAGGTACGACTCGCGGCGCTCGAAGTCGCTGGCCGCGAGCAGCACCTGGCCGGTGCCGCGTCCGGAGCGGCCGAGGGCACGCTGCCACGCCTGCTGGAGGAGCGCCTGTCCGACGGCGGCCGCGGCCTGCAGCTCGGCGACCGTGCCGGGACGGTCGATGCGATCGAGGTGCCCGAGGCCGAGCGCGATCGCACCCGAGGAGACGATGCAGATCGGGACGTCGGCCGACAGCGCGCCGAGCTCGTCGGCGACGCGGTCGAGGCGGCTCTTGCGCAGGCGACCACGCGCGTCGACCAGCGTGGAGCTGCCGAACTTGATGACGACGGGGCGCGACATGCCGTCATCGTACGACGGTGGGGGCCGCGAACCTGCCGGCGCGCCCTACCGGATCGGGCGATCCCGTCCGGCGAGCTTCCGGACGGTGTCGGCGTCTTCGCCGGTGACGATCAGCTCGAAGATCGGCTTATCGCTCTTGAGCGTCTGCCGCGTGGTCAGCTTGGTCACGACGATGCCCATGCGCTGGCAGTACGTCAGCAGCCGATCGCGGTCGTTGCAGAGCAGGCGCCAGACCTCCTCCTGGAGGCGGCGGTCGAAGTCGGGAGCCATGCCGACCTCGCCGGTCAAGGCGACATCGACGGCCGCTCGGTACATCGCTGCGGGGTCATCCATCTCGCTCATGCTGCTCCAATCGCTCCTTCGAAGCGGGCGAGGACAATGTCCACATCGGCCTCGCTGATATTCAGTGGTGGCGCCAGCATGACAGCCTCGACCACGCGAGCGCCGACCCGGGTGACGCAGCCGTAGATCATCAGGTGCTGCTCGTGGGCAGCGGCGACGACGCGCGCGGTGGCGCCGGCTCGCGGTGCGAGGCCCTCGCGGTCCTCGACCAACTCGATGCCCTGGAGGAGGCCCATGCCGCGCACCTGGCCGACGTGCGGGCTGGCCGCAGCGATCCGATCGAGGCCGGCACGGAGACGCGCCCCCATCGTGGCGGCGTTCTCGAGCAGGCGCTCGTCCTGAATCACGCGGATCATCTCGGCGCCGACGGCGCAGCCGAGCGGGTAGCCGGAGAAGGTGTGGCCGACGGGAAAACCGTCGGGGCGCTGCATCAGTACCTCGGCAACGGGGCCGCTGGCGAGCATGCCGGAGAAGGGGACGATCCCGCTGGTGACGCCCTTCGCGAAGGTGATGACGTCGGGCTCGACGTGCCACTGCTCGACGCCGAACCACGTGCCGGTGCGACCGAAGCCGGTGATCGTCTCGTCGCAGATCATCAGCAGCTCGTAGCGGGTGCAGAGCTCGCGGACGCCCTGCAGGTAGCCGTCCGGTGGCGTCAGCGCCGCGCCGCTCGCCCCCGTGATCGGCTCGATGAAGACGGCACCGACGGTCGCCGGGTCGCGCGCGAGGATGGCCGCCTCGAGCTCGCCGAGCGCGTACGCGCACTCCTCAGCGGGGGTGCGCCGCGCGCCGATGTCGGCGCCGGGTGTCGGGGCCACGGCGTTCGGGTCGAGCAGCGCTTCGTAGGCGTCGCGTCGCGCCGTGCCGGACAGCCCGAGGGCGCCGACGGTCGAGCCGTGGTACGACGGCACGCGCGAGATCAGCCCGGTTTTCTCGGGTCGGCCCAGCTGTTGCCAGTAGAGGAAGACGAGGTTGATCGCCGACTCCACCGACTCCGATCCGGACGAGTTGAAGAACGCCCAGGTGTCGGGCAGCGGCGAGATCTCGCGCAGCAACTCGGCGAGCTCGAGCATCGGCTCGTTCGAGAAGGAGAAGCGGTACGTGAACGTCAGCTGCTCGGCCTGGCGCTTGAGCGCCTCCACGAGCCGCGGATGGCAGTGGCCGACGCTCATCACCATGGCGCCGCCGCACGCGTCGATCCACTCCTGGCCGTCGCTCGTCCAGATACGGCAGCCTTCACCGCGCACGGCCGTCGGCAGCACGCGTCCCGGCGTGGCGGTGAGCGAGAAGTCGCGCGGGCCGGACATGGCACGCAGTGTGCCGCACGGGGTGCTGGCTCTGCGTCGGCGGCAAATGCGCGGCATGATTCGCGTGTGGGATCGAGAGGCACAGCAGCACGCATGCTCGTCGTGGCGACCTGCGTCGCCGTCGCTGCGTTGGTTGCCGCCTGCGGCTCCACCGGTGGTGCTGCGACGGACGCTGACTCGATCAATCCGCTGACCGCCACGGTGCCGGCGTCGACGCTACCCGCCGACACGCCGGTCGAGCCGGGCATTTTCCGGGTGACGGGAGAGCAGTCGTTGGCCTACGACCTCGTGCGCTCGGGCGCCAGCCTCGGCTTCGTCGGCGCCGAGGGGCTGAGCATGCGGATGGCGTCGGCGGCGTCGGAGGACGAGGTGCTGCAGGCGCTGCGCACCGGCGAGGCCGACGCGGCGGTCGTCTCGTCCGAGCAGGCGCTCTCGTTCGCCTCGCAGGGCCTGGACCTCCGGATCGTGCTGCTGCTCACCACCGTCACGTCCGGCGAGCTGATCCTCGCGGATCCGGCGATCGCCGACGTCCCCGGGCTGGTCGGCCGTCGCGTCGCCTTTGCGGCCGACACGCGTGGTGAGCTGCTGCTGCGCGGGACGCTGGCGGCGCAGGACGTCCCGGTCACCGAGGTCGCGCTGGTGGATACCGGCGGGCTGAACCCCGCGCTGTCACTCGTGTCCGGTGCCGCCGATGCGGCGACCGTCGATGCGGTGCAGGCCGCGGCAGCGGGCGCCACCGACCCCGCGCCCGTCGCGTTGGCCACGGCCGGGGACCAGCCGGGGCTCCTCTCGCACGTGCTCATCGTCCGCGCGGCGACGGCGGCCGCGCAGCCCGGTCAGCTGCTCGCCTTCACCCGTGCGTGGCAGGTGCTCTACCTCTACGAGCGCGATGCGGTCGAGGAGATCGCAGGCGGTATCAGTCGACGCCGGGCCGTCGACATCGAGGTCGTGCTGGCCGAGCTCGGCGGCAGTGAGGTGTACGACGTGCCCGCCAACGGCGTGGAGCTGTTCCTCGGGGGAAGGTACTACGACTACACGCTGCGGCAGATCCGCGCAGCCGCGACAGCTTCGGGGTGGCTGGAAGGTCCGGTCGACGAGCGCGGCCTGATCGACGGGGTCTTCGCGCAGACGATCGCGAGTCAGCCATGATGTCTGGATGAACCAGGCGCGCATCGTGCTTGACGGAGGGCCGCTCACGCGCGGCGATGTCGTCGCGATTGCCACGGCTACGGTCGAGCTCGAGCTCGGCGCCACCGCGCGCACCCGTATCGCCGCCGCCGCCGAGTTGATCAGCCGCGTCGCCGCGGCGGGTGAGCCGGTCTACGGCGTGACGACTGGTTTCGGGTCGCTCGAGTCGGTGCGCATCCCGGACGATCGGCTCTCCGAGCTCCAGCTCAACATCGTTCGCAGCCATGCCGTCGGCGTCGGCGACCCGCTGCCCCGTGAGGTGGTGCGGGGCATGATGGGCCTGCTCGCGGCCTCGCTGTCGCGCGGGCATTCCGGCGTGCGTGTGGAGATCGTCGAGGTGCTGATCGCGCTGCTCAACGCGGGTGTCACCCCGGTCGTGCCGTCGCGCGGCTCCGTCGGTGCGAGCGGCGACCTCGCACCGCTCGCCCATCTGGCCCTCGTCGTGATCGGCGAGGGTGAGGCCGTCACCGCGGCGGGCGAACGCGTCGACGGTGCGGCGGCGCTGCGCCTCGTCGGTGTCGACCCGATTGCACTGGGGCCGAAGGAGGGCTTGGCCCTGCTCAACGGCACCCATCTGATGGCTGCGATCGGCGCGCTGGCGCTGACCGAGGCAGATCATCTCTACGCCGCTGCCCAGATCGCCGCGGCGATGAGCGTCGACGCCCTGCTCGGGTCGTCGGTGCCGTTCGACCCGCGTCTGCACGCGCTGCGCAACCGGGCGGAGCAGCAGGCCGTCGCCGCGCGCCTGCTCGAGCTGATGGACGGCTCGGAGATGCGCGACAGCCATCGCGACTGCGAGCGGGTGCAGGACGCCTACACGCTGCGCTGCATCCCGCAGGTCCTCGGCGCCTTCGGCGAGGCGCTTGCGTACGTGGATCGGGCGATCGAGCCGGAGTTCGGTGCGGTCACCGACAACCCGCTCCTCTTCGTGGAGGACGGCGACGTGCTGAGCGGCGGCAACTTCCATGGCCAGCCGCTGTCGCTGCCGCTCGATGTGCTGACGATCGCCGTGCAGGAGCTCGCGGCGTTCTCCGAGCGACGCATCTTCCGGCTGATGGACGGGCGCAGTGGCGACCCGCACTCGCTGCCGCCGTTCCTGATCGCCGACCCCGGCACGAAGTCGGGGCTGATGATCGCGCAGTACATGGCTGCGAGCCTCGTGGCCGAGGGCGCAGTGCTCTCGCACCCGGCGGGCGTGGGTAGCCTGCCGACGAGCGCCGGCCAGGAGGACTTCAATTCGATGGGCGCGACGGCGGGCCTGCAGGCGCTGCAGGTGCTCGCCTTGGCGCGCCGCGTCGTCGCCGTCGAGCTGATCGCCGCTGCGCAGGGCTTCGACCTCCGGCGTCCGCTGCGCTCCGGTCCGCTGTTGGAGGAGCAGTACGCACGCGTGCGCGAGCTGTCGCCACCGCTCATCGAGGATCGCTCGCAGGCCGCCGAGTTCGAGGCGGTCGCCGAGGCGATCCGGCAGGGGCGCTTCCGCTAGCGAGTGAGGCGGCTGCGCCGCCTACGCGATCGTCGCGAGGTAGACCTCGCCGTCGATCACCACGAGCGTGCCGCCGTCGTCGACCTGCAGCGCGTCCTGCTCACCGAGCACGTGCTCCTCGTCGTCGATCGCCACGTTCGCCGAGCCGCCCAGCGCGATCGCGAAGGCAGTCGGTGCGTCGATGCGCACCTCGTCGCCGATCTGCAGGATGGCGACGGAGCCCTCGGCGCGCGTGCGGTCCCACATCAGGTTGAGGTCGCGGCCCGTGCCGGCGGCCATCGTCAGGCTGGTCGGCACGTCGCCGGGAAACGCAATCGCCTCGTGGTGGCCGAGCGGGGCGGGGGCGGCGCCGTCGATCATCAGCTTCACGTCATCACCGGCCAGCAGCACGAGGATGCGGTCGACGTCGGGGAGTTCCGAGAACGGGCCGTCGCCGGCGAGGTCGGCCATCGACAGTCGCCAGCGAAACGGTGCGGAGGACGTGCCGGGCGTGTCGTCAACCATGATCTCGTGGGTTGTGCCGGCGCCGTTGCGCCATGGCATCGCGGTGTATCCCGAGGCGGGAAGGTGGGTGATCAGCGGCATGGCGGGGAGTATGCGGCCGCCGCCGGATCCGCGGCGCCTGTACGATCCCGGCCACAGCACCGCCGCCGACGATGAGCACCCTGCCCCGCGCCACCAAGACCCGCCTCCCCTCGGAGGTGTTCGACCTGCCGATCGACAAGATCCGCTCCGGCTGGTACTCCGATGCGTACTTCAACTACACGCAGAAGGTCCTCGTTCGCGATGAGCACCGTCCGCGCGTGCTCGTGCAGGTGTTTCAACGCGGCTCGTCCGTGCTCGGCGGCGTCGACGAGGCAATTGCGACGCTGCGCGAGTGCGCCGGCCTCGTGCGCGAGGACGGCACGTGGGAGCCGGGCTGGGGCGACCTCGTCGTGCATGCGCTGTACGACGGCGACGAGATCTCGCCGTGGGAGAGCGTGCTGACGATCGAGGGTGATTACGCCTACTTCTGCCACCTCGAGACCGTCTACCTCGGCAGCCTCGCGCGCCGCAGCCTCGTCGCCACGAACGTGCGCGAGGTCGTCCAAGCCGCCTCGCCGAAGCCGATCATGTACTTCCCGGCGCGCCACGACCACTACCGCGTGCAGACCGGCGATGGCTACGCCGCGCTGATTGCCGGTGCGATTGGGGTGTCGACGGATGCGCAGGCGGACTGGTGGGGCGAGCGCGGGCTGGGCACCGTCCCGCACGGTCTGATCGCCGCCTACAACGGCGACACCGTCGCTGCGGCCGAGGCCTTCGCGCGCTGCTCTGAGCCCGACCAGAACCTGGTTGTCCTCGTTGACTTCGAGAACGACTGCCCCGGCACCGCGGTGCGCGTCGCCGAGGCACTCGGCGATCGCCTCTGGGGCGTCCGGCTCGACACCTCGGGGACGATGGTGGATAGCTCGCTGTGGGAGATGATGGGCCGCTTCGATCCGCGCGGCGTGAATCCGCAGCTGGTCTGGAACGTCCGCAGCGCGCTCGACAAGGCCGGCTTCCCGCAGGTGCGCATCGTCGTGTCCGGCGGGTTCACCGCCGCCAAGATCCGCGAGTTCGAGTCTGCCGGCGTGCCGGTCGACTCGTACGGCGTCGGTTCGGCCCTGATCCGCGGCTCGTGCGACTTCACGGCCGACGTGGTAATGGTCGACGGCCAGCCGGGCGGCAAGGTCGGGCGCGAGCCGCTTCCGAACCCGCGTCTCGAGCGCGTCGTCTAGACGTCAGGGCGACGGGCCGTTCGCCTTGCGCAGAGCGACGTCCCCGCGCTGCAGGCTCGGATACGCTTCCGTCTCGTGCAGGGCGCTCTCGGCATTCACCACATCGGCATCGCCGTCGCGGATCTCGAGTCCGCGGCTGAGCGCTGGGCGCTGCTGATCGGGGCGGTCGTCGACCATGGTCAGGACTCGGAGGCGCTCGGCACGCGCGCGCTTGCGCTGCGCACGCCCGAGGGGCCGATGATCGAGCTGGTCGCACCGTTCAGCGAGGACACGCCTGTCGGGCGCTTCATCGCCAAGCGCGGTGAGGGCATGCACCATGTCGCCTACGAGGTCGCGGACATCGCGGCTGAGGTCGCCCGGCTCGTCGCGGAGGGCGTCGAGATGATCGACGAGCAGCCGCGCGCCGGCCTCTTCGGTCTGCAGGTCGCATTCATTCATCCCGAAGCCGTGCAGGGCGTCCTGCTCGAGCTCGTCCAACCTGGAGGTTCGCTCTGATGGCAGAGAACACGCGTGTCGAGATCGGCTTCGTCGGCGGAGGCGCAGCCAGCGCCTCGCTGGACGACGCAGCCTGCAAGAAGCTGCTGAAGGCGGTCGAGAAGGGCGACGAGGATCTCGTCGAGCTGCCCGGCGATACCGGCACGCTGCACGTGCGCGCCGCTCAGGTCGCCTGGGTGCGCGTGCATTCGAAGGACTCGCGCGTCGGCTTCTAGCCCGCTCGCCGGTGCGGTCGAGGCCGCGGACGCTGCGCTGCTCTCTGCGGCGGCGCAGCTGCGCCATCCCAGCCGGGATCAGGCGATCGCGGCCTTCTCGAAGCTCGGCAACTCGGGTGTGGGTTGGGTCGCGCTCGGCGGTCTTGTCGCGCTGGCGCGGCGTGACGCGCGGCCGGCCGTCGCCGTGGCCGTCGCCGTGTGGGGGACGCTCGCCGTCAATTACGGCATCAAGCAGGTGGCTCGGCGTGAGCGTCCGCAGCACGAGGACGCACCGCAGCTGATCGACGCCCCGACCTCGTCGTCGTTCCCCTCGTCGCACGCGGCCATGTCCGCCGCGGGCTCGCTCGTGCTCGGCCAGGCCGTGCCGGCGGCGCGTGTGCCACTCAAGCTTGCCGCCGTCGCGATGACCTACAGTCGCGTGCATCTGGGCGTGCACCACCCGAGCGACGTGGTCGCTGGCTACCTCCTCGGCGCGGTCACGGGTCGCGTCTCGCGCGCCCTCCTGCCGGCGCGTCGGCGCAGCTAGCACCCGCACCCGGATATCGTCCGAGCCATGGCGAGCCTCGAGATCGGGATCATCGGTCTGCCCAACTGCGGCAAGACGACCATCTTCAACGCGCTGACCGGCGCGGGCGTGGTGGTGCAGCCCTACGCCGCGACGGAGGTGTCGGTGAACACGGGCATCGCCCAGGTGCCGGATGAGCGCATGGCGCCGCTGGCGACCGTCGAGGATTCGCAGAAGCTCGTACCGCCGACCGTCCAGCTCGTCGACGTCGCCGGCCTGCAGCGCGGTGCCGGACGCGATGGCGGCCTGTCGGGCGAGTTCCTGCAGGCGCTCCGTGCCGCCGACGCGCTGATCCACGTGGTGCGCACCTTCGAGGACGACGCCGTCTTCCACGTCGACGGGCGCATCGATCCGGCCGCGGATGCCGAAGGCGTCGATCTCGAGCTCCTGTTCGCCGACGGCATGCTGCTCTCCAAGCGTCTCGAGCGGCTCCAGCGCGCCGTCCAGGTGGGGCAGAAGGAGGCGAAGGCCGAGGCCGATCTGCTCGCCGAGCTCGCCGCCCATCTCGACTCCGGCCAGACTGCCCGCACCTACGCCCGGCGTGGCGAGCTGCCGGCTGAGGTCCTGCTCGAGCTGCTCACGCTGAAGCCGATGATGTACGTCGCCAACACCTCCGAGGGGGGCGACCCCGAGGGCGTCGCGGCATTGCAGGCCTACGCGGGCGAGGCCGAGGTCGTGGCCGTCGCCGGCCGCTTCGAGGCCGAGCTGGCCGAGATCGAGGATCCCGAGGAGCGCTCGATGTTCCTCGCCGAGATCGGGCAGGACGAGCCGAGCGCCCCGCGCGTCGCCGCGGCCGCCTTCCGCATGCTCGACCTGATCACCTTCTTCACGGCCGGCCCGAAGGACGTCTGGGCCTGGACCATCCGCAAGGGCTCGAACGCGGTCGAGGCGGGCGGCAAGATCCACACCGATATCGCGCGCGGCTTCATCCGCGCCGAGGTGATCAACTGGAAGGACCTCGTCGACGCGGGCTCGCGCGCTGAGGCCACCAAGCTGGGCCAGCTGCGCGTTGAGGGCAAGGAGTACATCGTCCAGGACGGCGACGTCCTGAACGTGCGCTTCAACGTCTAGGCGCTACGCTCTCAGCACGAACAATCGATCGCCCCGGAGGAGCAGAAGATGAACGCTGAAGAGACGATGCGCGCGCTGGCTGCGGCCTGGGAGAACGGCGATCCCGACGCGATTGCCGACCGCTACGCGCCGGATGGCGTGTACGAAGGTCCGCTCTTTCCGAGCTTCCCGGTGGGTCCCGAGGCAGTGCGTGCGGCGTGCGCCGAGGCGTTTGCCGAGATTACGGACGTGGAGGTGCCGCTCCGCAACGTCGCCATGACCGGTGACGTCTGCCTGGCGGAGGGCTCGTTCCGCTGCACCGACCTTGAGGGAAACCGCACCGACTTCGAACTCGTGATGGTTCTCGTGCTGCAGGACGGGCTGATTGCGCGCTTCACCGAGTACTTCGACACGGCCAAGCTGGCCTGAACCATGGCGAGCGTGCTGCCGGACCAGATCGAGGCGGTAGTGATCGGCGGAGGCCAGGCCGGCATCGCCGCCAGTGAGCACCTTGGCAAACGCGGAGTTCCGCACGTCGTGCTGGAGCGTGAGCGCGTCGTCGAGCGCTGGCGCACGGGCCGCTGGGACTCGCTCGTCGCTAACGGCCCCGCCTGGCACGACTGCTTCCCGGGCAGCGGCTTTGGCGACGTGGATCCCGATGCCTTCCCGTCCAAGGAGCGCGTGGCGGAGTACTTCATCGACTACGCCCAGCAGCTCGAAGCGCCGATCCACGAGGGCGTGGAGGTGACGTCGGCGCGTCGTCGTGCGGGCGAGCGCGGCTTCCACCTCGAGACCACGGCCGGCACCATCGATGCTCAGTACGTCGTCGTAGCAACCGGCCCGTTCCAGGTGCCGGTGATTCCGCCGATCGTGCCGGTCGACGCGCCGGTGCTGCAGTTGCACTCGACCGACTACAAGAACCCCGAGCAGTTGCCCGCTGGCGGCGTCCTGGTGGTTGGCTGCGGCGCGTCGGGCGTCCAGATCGCCGATGAGCTGAATCGCGCCGGGCGCACGGTGCACATCGCGACCGGCCCGCACACCCGCCCGCCGCGCCGGTACCGCGGTCGCGACATGGTCTGGTGGCTCGGCGCGCTCGGCATGTGGGACGCGCAGACCCCGCCGGCCGGCGCGGAGCACGTCACGATCGCCTTCAGCGGCGCCTACGGCGGCCGCACGATCGACTTCCGCACGCTCGCCGCGGAGGGAATCACGCTGCACGGCCGCGCCGCCACGTACATCGATGGCGTCATGCGCTTCGACGACGACCTCGCCGCGAACATCACCGAGGGTGACCGCTTCTACCTCGAGATGCTGGACCTCGCCGACGCGTACGAGGAGCGCAACGGGCTCGGCCTGCCGGAGGAGCCCTCCGCACGCGAACTCGGCCCGCTGCCCGTGAGCGTGACCGACCCGATCCTCGAGCTCGACTTCGCCGCCGCTGGCATCACGTCGATCATCTGGGCGACGGGCTTCAAGACCGACTACGGCTGGCTCGAGGTCGACTGCATCGACGACAGGGGCCGGCCCCGTCATCAGCGTGGCGTCGGCGCAGAGCCGGGCCTGTACTTCCTCGGC
>JBIIFR010000199.1:0-3853 GCA_044237215.1 Gaiellales bacterium | reverse complement strand
ACCATGTCGCAGGTGGCCCAGGTGTCCTCGCACGAGGCGATCGTGGCGCCCGCGGCGACGTAGGCCTCATCGGAGAAGGAACTGCCGGCACCAGCCGTCGTCTCCACGACGACATCGTGGCCGCGACCGACCAGCTCGCGCGCTCCTGCCGGCGTCAGCGCGACGCGGTACTCGTCCTTCTTGATTTCCTTGACGACACCTACGCGCATCTGAGCACCTCCGGGGGTATGGCTGCGAACGATGGGAACCTGCGGATGCTAGCGGGCAGACGCGCCGAGAACCGCCGCCGGCACACAGGATAGTCAGGCAGCAGCGGCGCGGATCAGCTCGACCGTGATGCGCGAGAGCGCCTCCACATGCCGGATCTCAATGCGTTCGTCGGGCGTGTGGATGGCCTCCATGCCGCTCGAGAGGTTGAGGCACTGCAGGCCGCGCTCGTTGAACGCATGCGCATCGGCGCCACCGCCCGTCTCGATCTCCCGCGGCGGACAGCCAGCCGCAGCCAGCCCGCGCCGCGCGATCTGCACGACCTCGTCGTCCTCGCCGAAGGCGTAGGCGGTGTACTCGCGGGTCTGCGCGATCTCGACGGAGCAGCCCGCCTCAGCCGCAGCGGCGTTGATGGCAGCGACCATCTCCTGCGCGAGCACGACCACGTGGGCGTCGTCGAGGCTGCGGACCTCCAACTGCAGGCTGCAGCGGTCGGGCACGACATTGCGTTGGGTGCCGCCGGCGATCACGCCCACGTTGCGCGAGGCCCCCGGGGCGACGCGTCCCATCGGGAGGCGCGCCAGCGCGATCGCCGCGGCGTGGATTGCGTTGCGACCCTGCTCGGGATCCATGCCGGCGTGGGCAGAGCGCCCATGGAATTCGACGTCCATGGTGATCTGGCTCGGCGCGCGCATCGTCATGGCACCCGGGGCGCCATCGACGTCGTAGACGTAGCCGACACGCGCCGCGAGGCGGTCGCAGTCGAAGGCCTTGGCGCCGAGCAGGCCGATCTCCTCCTGCACGGTGATGATGAGCTCGATGCCGGCGTGCGGGATTCCCTCCTGCACCACGCGGCGGATGCCGTCGATCATGCCGGCCACGGTCGCCTTGTTG
The DNA here is from genome assembly GCA_044237215.1 of Gaiellales bacterium. Lineage (GTDB taxonomy): Bacteria > Actinomycetota > Thermoleophilia > Gaiellales > F1-60-MAGs149 > F1-60-MAGs149. The sequence goes on along the minus strand of JBIIFR010000199.1, from coordinate 2,752 downwards.
TCAGCGCCGAGGATCGTCGGGTGGCGGTTGACGACGTACGCGCCCTCGATGATGGGATCGATCGGCGCCGTCGGCGGCACGGTGTCGACGTGCGCGTTGAAGAACAGCGGCGTACCGGGCACCGTCGCCGGGATCCGCGCGTAGAGGTTGCCGGCGTCGCCACCGAGCTGCGCGCCTGCGTCGTCCTCGACCGACTCCACCCCGAACGACGCCAGCTCCGCGCGCACGTGGTCGATCGCGGCGCGCTCGCGACCGGGCGGCGTCGACAGACGGGCGAGCTCGAGGAAGAGGTCGAGCGCCGCGTCCACGGCTAGGCCGGGGCGCTGGTGCTGGTCGCGGAGCGCGTCTCAGCCGGCACGCTGTCGCGGAAGGCAATCGCGGCGCCGACGAAGTCGCGGAACAGCGGAGCGGGGCGCGTCGGGCGCGACTTGAACTCGGGGTGGAACTGGCTGGCCACGAACCACGGGTGGTTCGGCAGCTCGATGATCTCGACGAGGTCCTTGTGCGCGAAGGTGCCGGAGACGATCAGTCCCTGCGCCTCGAGCTGCGGACGCAGCAGGTTCGACACCTCGTAGCGGTGGCGATGGCGCTCGTAGATGGTCTCCTCGCCGTACGCGGCGTGCGCCTTCGTGCCCGGCTTGAGGACGACTGCCTCGGCACCGAGGCGCATGGTGCCGCCCATGTCGAGCACGTCCTTCTGCTCCGGCAGAAGATCGACGATCGGGTACGGCGTCTCGGGGTCGAACTCGGTCGAGTTGGCACCGGGCATGCCGGCCACGTCGCGGGCGAACTCGGCGACGGCGATCTGCATGCCGAGGCAGACGCCCAGGAAGGGCACCTGATGCTCGCGGGCGAAGCGCGTCGCCGCGATCTTGCCCTCGATGCCGCGACCGCCGAAGCCGCCGGGAATCAGCACGCCATCGACGGCGGCGAGCTCCTCGCGGGCCTCGCCGCGCAGCACCGCCTCGGCGTCGAGCCAGACCAGCTTGAGGACGGCGCCGTGGTGGATCGCGCCGTGCTTGAGCGCCTCCACGACCGACAGGTAGGCGTCCTGCAGCTGGATGTACTTGCCGACGATCGCGATGCGGACCTCGCCCTCAAGCGCGTCGACACGATCGGCGAGGGCCGACCACTCGGTCATGTCGGCGGGCGGCGCGGTGATGCCGAAGCCGTCGAGCACGAGGTCGTCGAAGCCCTGATCGTGGAGGGCGAGCGCGACGCGATAGATGTTGGCGGCGTCTTCGCAGGCGAGGATGCGGCCCGGATCGAGGTCGGCGAACAGCGCGATCTTGTCTTTCAGGTCGCGCGTGATGCGGTGCGAGGCGCGGCAGACGACGATGTCGGGCGTAATGCCGATGCGGCGCAGCTCGTTGACGGAGTGCTGCGTCGGCTTGGTCTTCAGCTCGCCGGCGGCCTCGACCATCGGCACCAGCGTGCAGTGGACGTAGCAGACGTTGTCCTTGCCGACCTGGTTGCGCAGCTGACGAATCGACTCGAGGAACGGCAGGCTCTCGATGTCGCCGACGGTGCCGCCGATCTCGACGAGCACGACGTCGACGGCCTCGGCTTCGGACACGCGCGTGACGCGGCGCTTGATCTCATCGGTGATGTGCGGGATGACCTGCACCGTGGAGCCGAGGTACTCGCCGCGGCGCTCGCGACGGATCACGCTGTCGTAGATGGCGCCGGCGGTCGCGTTGGAGAGGCTCGACGTGTTCTCGTCGATGAAGCGCTCGTAGTGGCCGAGGTCGAGGTCGGTCTCGGAGCCATCCTCCGTGACGAAGACCTCACCGTGCTGGAACGGGCTCATCGTGCCCGGATCCACGTTGATGTACGGGTCGAGCTTGATCACGGCGACGCGCAGGCCGCGGCTCTTGAGGATGCGACCAAGGGAGGCGGCGGTGATGCCCTTGCCGAGGGAGGAGACGACACCGCCGGTGATGAACACGTACCGGGTCTTGGTCTCCGCCATCTGATTCCTCCGTGGACTGACGCTGTGGACACTAGCCGGGGTGTCGGATGCCATGCAGCGGACGCCTCACGGGACGAGGGCGAGCACGCGGGCCGGGAAGCCCGAGGCACCGACCAGCGGTGGCACGCCGACGATCAGCATCGCGCCGACCACCGGGATCAGGTCGAGACCGACGAGACCCTCGAGCTGCCAGAGCCCGCCGCCGAGCGCCGCCAGGTGGACCGGGTACGTCTCGTCGCAGCCGCGATCGACGGACAGCGTGTCGATGCCGATACCGGCGAGGCCGCGCTCGACGGCCAGCTCGGCCGCGTCGGCACCGAAGCCGGGAAAGCGCAGGTCACCGACGTAGCGGGCCGGGTCGGCGAGGTGCATGTCCCACCCGGTCAGCGCGAGCAGGGCCTCGCCGGGTGCGAGGTCGCCGTGCTTGCGTTCCATGGCGCGGATGTCGTCGGCGGTGACCGCGTAGTCCGGATTCTCAGAGGCCTGGCCGGACACGTCGACGACGCGGGCGGGCACGACGAGCCGGCCCGCCGCGATCTCGTCGACGGTGGCGCCACCCTCGACGAAGTGCGCCGGCGCGTCGAAGTGCGTCCCCGTGTGCTCGTGGAGGTCGATGCGTCGGGCGTAGTAGCCGTCGGCCGGCACGTTGGCCTGCTCCTCGAAGCGGAGTGGCGGCTCGCCCGGCCACGGCACGGTGGTGGGCGACAGCGGTTGAGTGAGGTCGACGATGCGCATCAGGCGCGTGTCCGCAGTCGGCGCGCCAGCTCGAGGGCCTCGGCC
>JBIIFR010000198.1:0-3858 GCA_044237215.1 Gaiellales bacterium | reverse complement strand
TCGTGCGGGAGGAGGAGATGGTAGCTGCGACCGTGCTGCAGCGGAGAAAGCGTTTCCGGTCGTACAGACGGTGTTTCGCGACCCTTTCGGTCGGCGGATGCGTCTGCCGACGAATAACGGATTCCCGCTAGGAGGACGGTGCGCATGCTGAACGGCCTCCCGCGCCTCGTCGCCTCGGATCTCGACGGGACGCTGCTCGACGCGGACGGCGAGGTCAGCGAGCGCACCCGTCGTGCGCTCGATACGGTGATCGCGCGCGGCGTCGATGTGGTGCTGGTCACCGGGCGGCCGCCGCGCTGGGTGCGCAGCCTGCCCGAGGCCACGGGAGCACACTCGATCGTTGTCTGCGCGAACGGCGCGCTGCTGTACGACGTGGACGAGCACGCGGTGATCGACCACGCGCCCCTGTCGGGCGCCGTGGCGGCCGAACTCGTCGAGCACCTCCGCCAGGATGCCCCGGGCTGCCGCTTCGCCTGCGAGATGACGTTCCAGTTCGGACGCGACACCGACTACCCGTCGCAGTGGCCGACCCCCGACGACACGCTGCTCGGCGACGTGCTCGAGATGGTGCGGGAGAACGAGACCACCAAGCTGATCGTCCGCGACGACGACCTCGCGCACGACCAGCTCGTGCTGCTCGTCGAGGCGATCGTCGGCGACCGCGCCAACGTCACCCATTCCGGCTACGGCATCGTGGAGCTGTCGGCGGCCGGCGTCGACAAGGCGCGTGGCCTGCGCGTGGCCTGCGAGCGCCACGGCATCGACCTCGCCGACGTGATCGCCTTCGGCGACATGCCGAACGACCTCCCGATGATCCGCCTGGCCGGTCACGGCGTTGCGGTCGCCAACGCCCACGCCGACGTCCTCGCAATCGCCGACGAGATCACGGGCTCCAACGCGGACGATGGCGTCGCGCAGGTCCTCGAGCGCCTGTTCGGCGCCTAGGGCAGCAGCGGGATCAACGTTGCTTTGGTGCCAGGCACCAACGCAAAGCTGATCGCCCCGGTCGTCGCCGTCAGCTCATCTGGCGCAGGACCATCGGCAGGATCCCGCCGTGGCGCAGGTACTCGATCTCGACCGGCGTGTCGACGCGGGCGAGGGCCGCGAACGACTCCTCGGAGCCGTCAGCGCGGGTGATCGTCACCGTGATCGCGCCGCGCGCCTCGAGCGTGGGCAGCCCGGACACGGCGATGGTCTCCGTGCCGTCGAGTTGCAGCGTGCCGCGGTTGACGCCCTCGGGGAACTGCAGTGGCAGGACGCCCATGCCGACGAGGTTCGAGCGGTGGATGCGCTCGTACGACTCGGCGATGACGACCTTGACGCCCAAGAGCAGCGTGCCCTTGGCGGCCCAGTCGCGCGACGAGCCCGAGCCGTACTCGCGGCCCGCGACGATGATCAGCGGCACACCCTCGGCCTGATAGCGCTCGGCCGCGTCGTAGATCGCCATGACCTCGCCCGACGGCTGGTAGGCGGTGAGGCCGCCCTCCGTGCCGGGGACGAGCTCGTTGCGCAGACGGATGTTCGCGAACGTGCCGCGCACCATCACCTCATGGTTACCGCGCCGGGCGCCGTACGAGTTGAACTCGCGCTGCTCGACGCCGTGCTCCTGCAGCCAGCGACCGGCGGGGCCGTCGGGCTGGATCACGCCGGCGGGCGAGATGTGGTCGGTCGTGATCGAGTCGCCGAGCACGGCGAGGGCGCGCATGCCGGAGATGTCGGTCAGGTCGCGCGGCTCGGCGGCCATGCCGGAGAAGAACGGCGGCTGGCGCACGTACGTCGAATCCGCGTCCCAATCCATCGTCTCGCCGGTTGGGGCCGAGAGCGCACGCCAATGCTCGTCGCCGTCCCAGATGGCGTTGTACTCCTTGACGTAGACATCCTCGGTCACGGCGGTGGCGATGACCGCATTGATCTCCTCGAGCGGCGGCCAGATGTCGGCGAGCATGACCGGCTCGCCGTCCGTCCCGATGCCGAGCGGCTCGGACGTGAGGTCGATGTCGAGCGTGCCGGCCAGTGCGTAGGCGACGACGAGCGGGGGCGAGGCGAGGTACGCGGCGCGCACCTTGGGATGCACGCGACCCTCGAAGTTGCGGTTGCCGCTGAGGACGGCGCCGACCGCGAGCTCGTGCTCGGAGATCGCCGCGTCGAGCGCGTCGGGCAGCGGGCCCGAGTTGCCGATGCAGGTGGTGCAGCCGTAGCCGACCAGGTTGAAGCGCAGCTCGTCGAGCGGGCCGGTCAGCCCGGCCCGGTCGAGGTAGTCCGTGACGACACGGGAGCCCGGTGCCAGGCTGGTCTTGACCCACGGCTTCGTCTCAAGGCCCTTGGCGCGGGCATTGCGGGCCAAGAGGCCGGCCGCCACCATCACCGATGGGTTCGAGGTGTTGGTACACGAGGTGATCGCGGCGATCACGACGCTGCCGTGATCGACCGTGCAGTCCTCGGCGGTCGTCGTGGCGCCGGCGGCGCCGGCCGGGACCAGCGCCTGCACCGGAATGCGGACGGGCGAGGGCTCGCGCGGGAAGGCCTGCCGGAAGCTCTCACGGACGCCGTCGAGATCGACGCGGTCCTGCGGGCGGCTCGGGCCGGCGAGGCTCGGGACGACCTCGTGCAGATCGAGGACGAGCATGTCGGAGTACGTGGCGAGTGGCTGGCCGTCTTCGCGGAACATGCCCTGCGCACGGCAGTACGCCTCGGCGACCTCCGCCTGGGCCTCGCGGCCGGTGGCGTTGAGGAAGCGGATCGTCTCCGCGTCGACGGGGAACGTCGCGGCCGTGGCGCCGAACTCGGGCGCCATGTTCGACAGGGTCGAGCGGTCGGGGATCGACAGCGCGCTGAGGCCGTCGCCGCAGAACTCGACGTAGCGGCCGACGACGCCGTACTGGCGCAGGCGCTCGGTCACGGTGAGGACCAGATCGGTGGCGGTGACGCCCGGGTTGAGCGTGCCGCGGAACTCGAAGCCGACCACGATCGGCTCGCTCATCGCGAGCGGCTGGCCGAGCATCGCGGCCTCGGCCTCGATGCCGCCGACGCCCCAGCCCAGCACGCCGAGCGCGTTGACCATCGTGGTGTGCGAGTCGGTGCCGACGAGCGTGTCGGGCAGTGCGACCTGGCCGCCGTCGACCTCGCGCACGTCGACGACGCTCGCGAGGTGCTCGACGTTGACCTGATGAACGATGCCCATGCCCGGCGGCACGACGCGCAGCCGGCCGAAGGCTCCCTGTCCCCAGCGGAAGAAGCGGTAGCGCTCGCCGTTGCGCTCGTACTCGCGCTCGACGTTCTTCTCGAAGGCGTACTTGGTGCCGAAGGTGTCGACCTGCACGGAGTGGTCGATGACGAGGTCGACGGGCACGAGCGGATCGATCGCGCCCGGGTTGCCGCCGAGCTTGGCGTGCGCGTCGCGCATCGCGGCAAGGTCGGCAATCGTCGGGATGCCGGTGAAGTCCTGCAGGATCACGCGCGACGGGATGAACGGCACGGACGTGCCCTCGGGCGCGGGCGCGGGCCACGCAGCGAGCGCGCGGATGTCGGCCTCGGACACGTGCGGTCCCGTGGAGTGGCGCAGCTGCATCTCGAGCAACACGCGCACCGTGTACGGCAGCTGCGCGGTGTCGATGCCGGCCTCGTCGCAGGCGGCCAGGGCGAAGTAGTCGACGCCGTCGACGCCCGGAAGCGGACGGCGGGCGTGCAGGGGATCGGTGCTCGTCATCCCGGCATCATGCCACGGGGTCGCGATCAGGCGAGGAGACCGAAGCCGGGCCCGATCAGGCCCGCCAGCGCCCCGATCAGTGCGGTGCCGACGATCAGCGCCGGCACGGGTACGCCCCGCCGGTGCAGTGCGAAGACGACGATCGCGATGGC
>JBIIFR010000197.1:0-3863 GCA_044237215.1 Gaiellales bacterium | reverse complement strand
TGGCGTCGCGCCGTCGACGACACCGCCGCCGCGGGGCTGACGGCCTGGATCGATCCGGCCGGACAGGTGCAGGTCTGGAACGCGGCGCGCGGCGCGGCCGAGGCCGTGCCCGGGGCGACCGCGGTGATCGTCGCCACCACCGACGGCTTCACCGCTGCCGATCCGCCGGTGGTGATCATCGCCGGCGTCTCCCAGTACGCCGCGTTCTCGGCGGCGGAGGACCTGATCCGCGATCCGGCACTGGTCCGGCACGCCACCGCCATCTGCCTCGACGCCGACGGGCGGGTCGTCTGCCGTGGCGGTCGCGGACGCGTGCCCGGGCCGTGAGGGCGCCACTGCCACCACTGCTCGTCGCGGTCGCGCTGGTGGTCATCGCGCTCGCCACGGCGCAGCCGCTGATCGTCGGCGCAGCGTTCGTCGGCGCCCTGCTCCTCCACCACGCGGCGCCGCCCCCACACCGCCTGATGCTCCGCATCGCACTGATCTCGGCGCTGTTCGTCCTCGTGCTCAACCCCTTCGTCGCCGTCGAGGGCGACCACGTGCTGATCGCCGGTCCGCACTTCCTCCTCTTCGACTTCGAGGTGACCAGCGAGGAATTGCTCTACGGCCTCGTCGCCGGCCTGCGCCTCGCCACCGCAATCCTCGCCACCGCGGCCTTCCTCCGTCTGGCCGACCCCGACCGCACCCAGGCCCTCGCGAGCCGCATCGTGCCGCGCTCGGCGCTGACCGTGGCCCTCGCTGCCCGCCTCGCCCCGACCCTGCGCCGCGACGCCCTCGGCCTGCGCGAGGCGCTGCGTCTGCGCGGCTCGGGGCCCGAGCGGGGACGCCGAGCGGCGATCCGTCAGGGTGCCGTGTTGATCGAGCCGCTGGTGGCCTCGAGCCTCGAACGGGGCGTGGACATCTCCGAGGCGATGGTCGCTCGCGGCTACGGCGCGGGCACCATGACGCGCCTGCCCGAGCCTGTCTACACGCGCGGCGAGCGCATCGGACTGGTCGCGGGGCTCGTCGGCTGCGTTGTCGGCATCGCGCTGATCGTCGGTGCCGCGCCCTACGCGATCTACCCTCTGGCCGGCCCCATCCTCAGCCCGCCAAGTGTGGCGCTCGCCGCTGTGGTTCTGCTGCTGTCGGTGCTGGGCGCCAGCGCCCTGCGGTGGCGCGCATGAGCGCCATCGCGATCGAGGGGCTGCGCTACCGCTACGACGAGACCCGTCCGTGGGCGCTGGACGGTGCCACGTTGACCCTTGAGTCCGGCGAGATCGTGCTGCTGCAGGGCGTCTCGGGCAGCGGCAAGTCGACCCTCCTGCGCGTGCTGGCCGGGCTGGCCCCCGCTTTCCACGGTGGCGAGGCGGGTGGCCGGGGCCGGATCGGTGGCCTCGACCTGCGGGCGGCCTCGCCGGCCGAGCTGGCCCAGCAGGTGGGCTTTCTCTTCCAGGACTCCGAGACCCAGGCCGTGATGGCCGAGCCGGTGCGCGACGTGGCCTTCAGTCTCCAGTGCCACGGCCGACCGGCCGAGGAGATCCTGCCCGCCGCGCAGGCGGCCCTCGCCCGCATCCAGTCCGAGCACCTGGCCGGCCGGCGCATCGATCAGCTGTCGGCCGGCGAGCGCCAGCGCGTCGCCCTCGCCGCCGTCCTCGCTCCCGAGCCCGCCGTCCTGCTCCTCGACGAGCCGACCGCGCAGCTCGACGACGACAGTGCCTGCGAGCTGGTGGGTGAGCTGCGGCGCCTCGCCGACAGCGGCCTCGCGATCCTGATCGCCGAGCACCGCCACGATCGCGTTGGCCACCTGACCGACCGCATGCTCGGCATGCACCACGGTGCGCTGTGCGAGCCCGAGCACCACCCCGGGCTCCCCGCTGGGCCGAGCCGAGCCGAGTCTGGCCCGGCGCTTCTGCAGCTGTCCGACCTCACCGTCGCCCGCGGCGAGCAAACCGTCGTCACGGGTGCCACGGCTGCCCTGCCGTCGGGCGGCGTGGCCGCGCTGATCGGGCGCAACGGGGGCGGCAAGAGCACGCTGCTGCGGACGCTGGCAGGGCTCGAGCCCGCCGCCGGCGGCCGCGTGGTCATCGCCGGGCGGGACGTGACGGAGCTGGCGACCGAGCAGCGCGTGCCCGAGCTGGCCTTCGTGCCGCAGGATCCGGGCCGGCACCTGATCTGCGAGACGGTGCGCGAGGAGGTCCTGCTCGGCCCCCGCACGCTCGGCCTCGACCCCGCGCCGGCCCAGCGCGCCATCGCCGAGCTCGACCTCGAGCACCTGCTCGACCGCAATCCTCGCGACTGCTCCGTCGGCGAGCGCGAGCGCATCGCAATCGCCGCTGCCCTCGCGCTGGATCCGCGGGTGCTGCTGCTCGACGAGCCGACGCGCGGCATGGACCCGGGCCATCGCGCGGCGCTCGTCACGACCATCCGCGCCCACGCCGCCCGTGGCGGCTGCGCCGTGCTCGCCACACACGACCTCGAGCTCGGACGCGCCTGCGCCGACCGGCGCTGGCACCTCGCCGACGGCGTGCTGGCCGTGGGGGCCCGCGCATGAGCGCGGCCGCGATCCTCGCCCTCGGCGGCCTCGCCGCGCTGATCGTCGGCCTCGTTCTCTACGAGCGCACCCGCGGCGGAGCGCGCGAGCTCGGGCTCATCGCCGTCCTCGTGGCCGCGGCGACCGCGGGGCGGATCGCGTTCGCGGCGATCCCCAGCGCCCAACCGGTGACAGCCATCGCGATCGTCACGGGCATCGCCCTCGGGCCGCGCGCCGGAGCCGCCGTGGGTGCCGGGGCCGCGCTGCTCTCGAACACCTTCCTCGGGCAGGGGCCGTGGACGCCCTGGCAGATGCTGCTGTGGGGCCTGGCCGGCGCGAGCGGCGGCTGGCTCGCTCCCCTGCTTCGACGCAGCCGAGTCGCGCTGATGGCGTTCGGCGGGGCCTGGGGCCTCGTCTTCGGCGCCGGCATGGACGTCTGGCAGCTCGCGGCCTTCGGTCCCGCGCTGACGCTCCCCGCCTTCATCGCCGTGCACGCGCGAGCCGTACCCTTCGACCTCGTGCACGCGCTCACCAACGTCATCCTGCTCGGCGTCGCCGGCTTTCCGCTGATCGCGCTGCTCGATCGCAGCGCGCGGCGGATGCGTGGTCGTTGGTTGCCCCTGGAGAAGGCCGAATGAGGCGCCTGCTCCTCCTCGCCGTCGCTCTCGCCCTCTTCGCCCTCCCCACGGCAGGGCAGGCCGCCAGCCTGTCGTCCGCCGGCGCCTACCTGGCGGGCAGCCTCGACCGCAACGGCTGCGCCCGCGAGCAGGGCGGCACGGCCTCCGCCAACCTCAGCGCCTGGGTGGCCTTCGGGCTGGTCTCGGCGGGCCGCAGCGCCAGCGGCCCAGCCGACTGCATCGAACGCCACGCCCGACGCCTGATCGCCGTCACCGACCTTGAGGTGGCCACCCTCGCGCTCGTCGCCGCCGGGCGCAATCCGCGCAACGCCGGCGGCCGTGATCTCGTGCAGGCGATCCAGTCGTCCCTCCGCCGTGGACGTATCGGGACGCTCGTCGCCTCGAACCAGTTCGGCATCCTCGCGCTCAAGGCCGCCGGTGCCCCGATTCCCGCCGCCGCGCGGCGAACGCTGCTGGCCGACCAGAACGCCGACGGCAGCTGGCCCGTGGGCATTGGGGGCGACGGCGACTCGAACCTGACGGCCTCGGGCATCCAGGCCGCGATCGCCGCCGGTCTCGCGCCCTCCGACCCCGTCGTCCTGCGCGCCCTGAAGGCCCTCAGGCGCTTCCACAGCCGGGGCGGCTACGCGCTCGGCCTCGGCTCCGCACCCGATGCCCAGTCGACCGGCTGGGTGCTGTCGGGCCTCGCCAGCGTCGGCCGGTCCGACGCCACCGCA
>JBIIFR010000196.1:0-3877 GCA_044237215.1 Gaiellales bacterium | reverse complement strand
ACCGACGACGCGGCACCTGCGGGTGGGGCAGTACTGGACTGCGGTGGCAGCGGCGCTCGGCCGGTCGGTATCCGGCTAGCCACGAGCCGGGCGGGACTGCGGCTAGAGGACCTCGGGGCCGATGACCGCGCGCAGCGCCGCGAGCACCTCGTCATCAGCGGGGTAGTCCTTCCGCCCCAGCGCGTGCTTGGAGTAGACCTGCACGCCGTCGATCGTGAGGTCGTAGACGCCGCCGGTGCCCGGTACGAGCGTCAGTTCGCTGAGGATCGGGCCCCAGCCGCCGATGATCTTCGCCGCGAGACTCGCGGCGTACGGCGTCGCGCCTCAGGGGACGCAGTAGGTGAGCCGCAGGGCGTGGGTCGGGTTAATCGCCATGCGACGAACACTAATCGGCAGCGAGCAGTACCCGGAGGCACCTAGACTGCCCGCATGGCGGAAGCGAGCGGCAACGGGTGGCCCACGCACGCCAAGCGCGCGGAACGGCGCGCGCAGGGCAAGGCGGTGCGTGAGCGCCTGCCGCTTGCGGCGCTCGGCGACCTCGCCCCGGCGGCGGCCGACCGCGATCCCGTCGCGCTGACGCTGGCCGCCGACGTCGATCGCCTCCCGTGGCTCGTGCCGATCCGCCACGGCCGCATGCTGCGCAGTGCCTTCACCTTCTACCGCGGCTCGGCCGGGCTGATGGCCCACGACCTTGCGCAGTCGCCACTGAGCGGGCTCGACGTCCAGCTCTGCGGTGATGCGCACCTCTCGAACTTCGGCGTGTTCGGCTCGCCCGAGCGTGCTCTCGTGTTCGACCTCAACGACTTCGATGAGACGCTGCCCGGCCCGTTCGAATGGGACGTCAAGCGCCTCGTCGCCAGCATGGTGATCGCGGCGCGTGACCGCGGCTTCAAGCCGAAGAAGCAGCACGAGATCGCGTACGCAACGGCAGAGCGGTATCGCACCGCGATGCGCGAGTTCGCCGAGCGGACTGCCCTCGAGACGTGGCATGCGCAGCTCGAGGTCGACGTCGCGCTCGACACGGTCGCCGATGACGAATGGCGCGATTACGCGGCCAGCGTCGCCGATCGGGCCCGCGGCAAGGATCACCTGCAGGCCGTGTCGCGCTTCACCCGCGTGGTCGACGGGAAGCGGATGATCGTGGCCGATCCGCCGCTGATTGTCCGGCTCGACGACCTCGCGGAGCAGCTCGGTAAGGATCCCGTCGATTTGGTCCGCCAGGTCTTCCTCCAGTACCGCGCCTCCGTGCGCGATGACGTGCAGGCGCTCCTTGATCGCTACACGTACGTCGACTCGGCGGTCAAGGTCGTCGGCGTCGGCTCCGTCGGTACGCGTTGCGTGATCGTGCTCCTGCAGGGCGCCGACGAGGATGACCTGCTGTTCTTGCAGGTCAAGGAGGCGCGTCGCTCCGTGCTCGAGCCCTACCTGTCCCCGTCCCACTACGCCCACCACGGCGAGCGCGTCGTCGCCGGCCAGCGCCTGATGCAGTCGGCCAGCGACGCCTTCCTCGGGTGGGCGAACGGCCCCCTCGGGCGTCATTACTACTGGCGACAACTGCGCGACTGGAAGGGCTCGGCCGACATCGAGCAGCTCAACGAGCGGCTGCTGCTCCGCTACGGCACGCTCTGCGCCTGGACGCTCGCCAAGGCGCACGCGCGCTCCGGTGACCGTGTCGCGATCGCCGCGTACCTCGGCTCGTCCAGTCGCTTCGAGGAGGCCCTAACCACCTTCGCCATGGCCTACGCGGAACGCAACGAGGAAGACTTCGCGGCGCTCGCCGCCGCCGCAGCCGACGGCCGCATCGAGGCGCAGGACGACGAGAAGACGAGTCGCCATTGAGCACCGTCGACGCGCCGCGGCCGGATGCGCCGCCGCGTGCTGCCGCGATCCTCGCCACGCTGATCCTCGGCGCCGCCGTCGCCAACATGAACCTGTCGGTCGCCAACGTCGCACTGCCGACGATCGGGCGCGACCTCGAGGCGACCCAGGTGTCGCTCAACCTGATCGCCGTCGGCTTCACGCTCGGCCTGGCGGCATCGGTGCTGTACCTCGGTGCCGTCGCCGACCGCTACGGCCGCCGGCGCATGCTGCTCGGCGGGCTCGCGCTGTCGATTCCCGCGGCGCTGCTCGCCGCCTTTGCGCCCAGCACTGAGGTGCTGGTGGTTGCGCGCGTGCTTGGCGGGATCGCCGCCGGCATGGCGTTCCCGACCACGCTGTCGATCGTCGTGGCGCTCTTCCGGGGTCAGCGGCAGACGCGTGCGATCGCGATGTGGACCGGCATTGGCTGCGGCGCATCGGCGATCGGACCCGCCATCGCCGGCTACCTGCTCGAGCACTTCAGCTGGGGATCCGCATTCATCCTGACCGTCCCGATCGCCGCCGTCGCGCTGGTGCTCGCCATCTTCGTGATCCCGCGCAAGCTCGGCGAGGACGACAGTCCCGTCGACCACCTCGGCGGGGTCCTGTCCGTGCTCGCGATCGGCCTGCTGACGCTGGGCCTGCACTTCGTCTCCACCCCCGCGGAGGTACCGTCGGGCTTCGTGCTCCTGGCCGGCAGCGCCGTCGTCTTCCTGCTGTTCTTCTGGCGGCAAAAGCGGGCCGTGAACCCGCTCTTCGACCTCGCGATCGCGTCGCGCCGCATCTTCTGGGTCGCGGCGGTGACCGGCCTGATCGTCTTCGGCACGCTGGTCGGATCGATGTTCGTCGGGCAGCAATACGTGCAGAACGTGCTCGGCTACTCGACGTTCGAGGCGGGGGTCGCGGCGCTGCCGCTGAGCGTCACGATGATCGCCGTCTCGCCGCTGGCGGCCCGCATGATCGAGAGCCGAGGCACGCGCCTGACAATGGCGCTCGGCGTGGCGATCGTGCTGATCGGCATCGCGCTGATGTTCACCTGGCGCGAGGGCTCGTCGTACCTCCCCGTCGGTCTCGCGTTCGCGGTGATCGGCATCGGCATCGGCCTGTCGGGCACGCCCGCGTCGCGCTCGATCATGGCGGCCGTGCCCGAGCGCCGCGCGGGTATGGGCTCCGGCATGACCGACCTCCAGCGCGACCTCGGCGCCGCCGTCATGCAGTCCATCCTCGCGATCTTCCTGACGCGTCAGTACACCGCCTCGGTCGACCGCCAGCTCGCCGACCTGCCGGCCGCCGAGCGCAGCTCGGTCAGCGAGGAGACGGCGAGCGTCCTGCGCAGCTCGTTCGGCGGAGCGCAAGAGCTCGCGGAGCAGTACCCGACCTACGGCACCACGATCATCGAAGGCGCCCGCGAGGCCTTCATCAACGGCTCGGCGGCCGCCATCGCCGTTGCGCTCGGCGCCGTCCTGCTCGGCCTGCTCATCACCTGGTTCGGCTTCCCGCACAAGCACGCGGAGCTCGAGGTCGAGGCGGAGTACGCCAAGGAGCACTAGGACCGAGACGGGGGAGGGGGCGATGCCGGAGCACCACCCCCTCGGGTACCGCCTCGAATCGGGTCAGGCTACTTGGCCTCGGCGATCGGCTTCGACGGATCGAAGATCATCCACGAGGCGTACAGGCCGATCAGCGTCACGATCACCGCGATGAGGCCATACGTGAAGCCGCTGAACGCACCAGCGCCGGCGATGCTGATGATCACCGTTGCGAGATAGACCCAGAACCACGGGCGCTGCGTGCCGTTGAAGCGCGTAATGCCGCCGAGGCAGATCAGCGAGAAGACGTAGCCGGCGATGGGGAAAATCCACAGCAGCGTCCACCACGGGTTACGGCCCGACAGGCGCGCCCACCGCGTGAAGTTCGCAAAGGGGATGAAGGCGAGCCAGCCGTTCGGGATGCCGGACGCCTCGCAGGTCCGCATGACGCGGATGCCGATCACGATCCAGCCGGCGATCGAGATCAGACT
>JBIIFR010000195.1:0-3888 GCA_044237215.1 Gaiellales bacterium | reverse complement strand
GGTGCCCGAGACGGAGGCCGTCAACCGCGCCGCCGTCTCGCGCCCGCTCGTCGACACGATGGTCGGCGACGAAGTCGTCGCCCTGTCCTAGCTGCGCTCCCTACCGAGGCTGTTGACCGGCGGGAAGCCTCCTGTTGAGGTGAGGGCGCGGCTTTGGTCCAGCCGCGCGTGCGGGGCAGCGGGCCAGCAACGGGCGCACCTCACGCCCCACGCCCACCCGGCACCGCTCCCGCGGTCAGACGGGCAACCAGAGCGCGTCGTGGCCGACAGCCACGCGGCGCGCCTTGCCGTTGGCGGCGAGCGAGATGAGGTCCCACTCGGTGGCGGCGAGATCGGGGTCATCGTTGCGCTCGCACTTGAGCAGCGCGACCTCATAGGTGGTGAGGCCACGCGGGAAGGCGGGCAGCGTCTCCTCCGGGCCGGCTGGGCCGCGCTGCGGCAGCGACGGCTCGAGGTTCGCGATGCAGACGTCGTAGGCGGCGAGCGGCTGCCAACCGGCGGCGACCAGCATCTCGCCGTCACGGCTGAAGGTGAGGCTCGGCGCGGTGTAGCGCTCGTCGCCGTCGGTCGTGGCCGTCTTGCCCTGCGCGGTGGCGGGCGGCAGGATCGTGCGCGACTCGCGCTTGTCGGCCAGGTAGGCCGCCTCCACCGCGGGATCGTCAAGGCCGGCCATCACGGCGTCGACGTCGATGCCGGTGACGCTACGGACGATCGGCTCAAGTACCTCGAGCGAGTCGTGCGGGCGCGGGTCGGTGAACCACGAGAAGCGCATCGCGCGCATCACCGCGTCGGCGGCCTCGTGCCCCTCACGCCGGGCGCTGACGATCAGCCGGCAGGCCAGACCCGTGGCGGCGGGGCGCTCGCGCGGCGCCGTCCCGAACGGCATGCCGAAGCGGTCGCGGAACTCGATGTGCCACTGCGTCATCTTCTCGCCGGTGTAGCCCGCATCGATGTAGCGCTGCGGGTCCTCGGCGAGCCCGATCAGGCAGGTGCGCCAGTTGAGGCCATCGCCGTAGCGCCACTCGAGCGCGCGGACAAACGGCTCGGCGGAGTAGGCCCACGGGCAGCCCGGGTCGGTGTAGTGGACGACGTCGATGCTCATGGCGCCAGCGTAGCGGGGTGTTGTGCGTCGACGTTGATGCGACGAAGGGGTCAGACCCTTTCATCGCATGGACTGCAGCAGCACTAACGCTGTGAGCATCGGCTCTGGCAGGCATGCGACGAAAGGGTCTGACCCCTTCGTCGCATCGTGCTCACCGGCGACGTTCGGGCGGACGCCACATCCGCGCGGTTGTCATGTCCGCCCCGACATACTGTCGCCGATGACCGAACGCGTCTCCGACCGCCGCATCGCCGCGCTCGCGCTGCCGGCGCTCGGCTCGCTGGCGGCCGAGCCGCTCTACCTGCTGGTCGACACGGCCGTGATCGGGCACCTCGGCAAGGAGTCACTGGCCGGCCTCGCCGTCGGGGCCGCACTGCTGGGCAACGCCATCTGGTTGATGAACTTCCTCGCCTACGGCACCACCAGCCGCTCGTCGCGGCTCTACGGCGCGGGTCGGCGCCAGGAGGCGGTGGAGCGCGGCGTGCAGGCGACCTGGCTCGGCGCGATCTTGGGCATCCTGCTCCTGATCGTGCTGCAGGTGCTCGCCGAGCCGCTGACGGGGCTGATCGCCGGCAACCACCCCGAGACCCAGGCCGCCGCCGTCGGCTGGCTCCGGATCGCGCTGTTCGGCGTGCCGTTCGTGACGATCGTGCTGGCCGGGCAGGGCTGGCTGCGCGGCGTGCAGGAGCTGCGCAAGCCGCTCGTGTACCTGATCGGAGCAAACATCGTCAGCGCGGCGCTCGCACCGCTGCTCGTCTACGGCTTCGACCTCGGACTCAACGGCTCCGCCTACGCCAACGTCGTCGGCCAGATCATCGCCGCGGCGCTGTTTCTGCGGGCACTGCTGCGCGAGCGCGTCTCGCTGCGCCCGTATCGCGAGGGCATGATCGAGCAGCTCGGCGCCGCGCGCGACCTCGGCATTCGCACGATTGCGCTGGAGGCGACGTTCCTCAGCGCCACCGCGGTCGCCTCGCGGCTCGGGCCGGAGCAGGTGGCCGCGCACCTGATCGCGATCCAGCTCTGGTACTTCCTCGCGCTCACCCTCGACGCCTTCGCCATCGCGGCACAGGCGCTCATCGGCGAGTTGCTCGGCGCCGGCAAGATCGAGGCCGCCAAGGCCACGGCGCGGCGGCTCTGTCAGCTCGGTGCGATGGTCGGCGCGGTCTTCGGAGTGATCATCCTCGCCGGCTGGCGCGTAATCCCTCGCCTCTTCACCGACGATGCCGACGTCGTGGCCGCCACCGGCGTGGCCTGGGGCTGGCTCGGCGGCATGCAGCCGTTCGCCGGCGTGGTCTTCGCGATCGACGGCATCCTCGTCGGCGCGGGCGACACCGCCTTTATGCGGAACTTCACCCTCGTGGCCGTCCTGGGCGGCTACCTTCCGTGCATGCTCGGGACGATCTACCTCGGCTGGGGCCTGACCGGCCTCTGGGTCGGCATCACGCTGTTCATCCTGATCCGCTTCGGGCTGGGCGGCGCCCGCACCCTCCGCGGCGGCTGGGCGATCGGCGGCGCCACCACGTGACCCCGACGTTTGGGGCGGCGCTGCGCGTGTGGCTGCGGCTCGGCTGCATCTCGTTCGGCGGCCCGGTTGCCCAGATCGACCTGATGCACCGCGAGGTCGTCGAGCGCCGCCAGTGGATCGACGAGCGCTCGTTCCTCCACGCGCTGCGGCTCTGCACCGCGCTGCCCGGACCCGAGGCGCAGCAGCTCGCGTGCTACCTCGGCTACCGCCTCCACGGCGTGCGCGGCGCGATCGCCAGCGGTGGGCTGTTCATCCTGCCGAGCCTGCTCCTGATCATCGCGCTGTCGTGGATGTACATGACGCTCGGTGAGACGAGCATCGTGGCGGGGATCGTCCGCGCCCTCGGCGGCGCCGTCGTCGCGCTCGTGGTGGCCGCGGGGCTTCGCATGGGGCGCAAGGTCGTACGCACCCGCTGGACGCTCGGCATCGGCGTGCTCGCAGCCGCTGCAATGCTCCTCGGCACGCCCTTCCCGATCCTCGTCGTGGTCGGTGGGCTGGCCGGCATCCTGATCGGCCGCGCCCGCCCCGCCGCGTTGGTACCGCTGGAGGATCAGGAGGATCCCGGCGAGCCGCCCCACGCGGTCGACCGCCGGGTCTTGATCCGCCGCGCCGTCATCGGCGCCGCGCTCTGGCTCGGAGCGGTCGGCGCGCTGCTCGCGGTCGGCGGCGTGGTCGCCGAGCTGACGGGCTTCTTCACGATCGTCGCGCTCGTCACGTTCGGCGGCGCCTACGCGGTTCTGCCCTTCGTCGCCGCGGCCGCCGTCGGGCGCTTCGGGTGGCTCACACCCGAGCAGATGATCGCCGGCCTCGCGCTCGGCGAGACGACACCCGGGCCACTGATCATGGTCAACTCGTTCGTCGGCTTCGTGGCGGGCTGGACGACCCTCGGCGGCGCGACCGGCGGCATCGTCGGGGCATTGGTGGCCACCTTCGCCACCTTTGCTCCCTCGTTCCTGCTGATCGCCGTCGGCGCGCCACTGGTCGACCACGTCCCGCGCCGCGGCCCGGTCGCCGACGCCTTGGCCGCACTGCAGGGCGTCGTCGCGGGCGCGATCGCCGTGCTCGTGGTCTACCTGGCCGACCACGCGCTGCTGCGGGACGGTGGTATCGACCTCCTGGCGGCGGCCATCGCGATCGTCGTCTTCGCACTGCACCGGCGGGGCGTACCCGTGCCGGCGCTGATCGTCGGCACCGCACTGATCGGGGCGCTGGCGGGCCTGATCGGGCCCGGCTTCGGTCTCCTCGCCTGACCGCGACCCCG
>JBIIFR010000194.1:0-3905 GCA_044237215.1 Gaiellales bacterium | reverse complement strand
TTTGGTGGGAAGCCTGGATGACCTCGCGCTCGAAGTCGGCCTCGGTGATGTCAACGCCCATGCCCGCATGGTAGAGGGGAGGACGTGACAACCGCGCGGATGTGGTGTCCGTCCCGACGATGTGGCGACGCAGTTGATGGGCGATCCAGGGGGAGGACACCACATCCGCGCGGTGTCATGTCCTTCCTGTGTCGCCGCTGCTGAGCTGATTGCGCGCCGACGGGCGCCCGAGCGCGGCACGTCGCTGAGGCGGCGACACGACCGCACCCCCTACCCTGACGCCGTGGTCAATACGCGCGCAGCCATCCGTCGCCTCAGTGCGGCGCGGGCGATCTCGGTGACCGGTTCGCAGGTCGCGATGATCGCGCTGACGTTCCAGATCTACGAGCTGACGAACTCGGCGGTGTGGGTATCGGCCGTGTTCCTCGCCACGTTTGCGGCCCTCGGCATCTTCACGCCGATCGGCGGCTGGCTCGGCGACACCTACGACCGGCGGATGGTGATGATCGTCTCCGACGTCGCCGCGGCGGCCGTCTTCGCCGCGCTCGTCTTCGCCGACGAACCGTGGATGCTGGTCGGGTTGGCGCTGCTCGCCACCATGGCCGAGGTGCCGTTCCTACCTGCCTCGCAGGCCGCGATCCCGAACCTCGCCTCGGACGACGAGCTGGCCTGGGCCAATGGCCTCGTGTCGCAGGCTTTCGCGCTCGGCATCACCGTCGGGCCGCTGATCGGTGGCGTGCTGGTGGGCGCCGTCGGCACCGGCGCTGCCTTCGGCATCAACGCCTTCTCCTTCCTCGTCTCGGCCGCACTCGTCTGGAGTGTGCGCGGCCGCTTCCAGGAGCGGATGGCGGGGGCGGCGAGGACCGTGAAGGTGCCGTTCATGGAGGGCATCCGCCTCGTCTTCCGCACGCGCATTCTGCTGGCCGTGGTTGCCGCGGAGGTGGTCGCGTACAGCATCGTCGGCTGGGCGATGGTGGCCGACGCACCGCTGGCCAAGCTGTTCGGCGTCGGCGCGGTGGGCTTCGCCGCGCTGATCTCGACGTGGGGCATCGGCATGCTGATCGGCTCGTGGGTGGCGGGCCGGCGCATGGGGCGACGCCCGATCGAGATCCCGCTGCTCTTCTTCGGGATGCTCGTCGACGGGCTGATGATCGCCATGATCGGGCTCAGTCCGATCTTCACGATGGCGCTGATCGTCAGCGTGCTCGGCGGCGCGGCCTCCGGCATGGTCAACGTGGCGCGCCAGACCTTCTTTCAGCGCGCTGTGCCGGATCGCCTCCGCTCGCGGGTGTTCTCCGTGGCCGAGGTGGTGGCGACGGGATCGTTCATCCTCGGGCTCGCCACGGCTGGGCCAGTGATCGAGGCGGTCGGCGTCCGCGTGGCCTACGTGTTGGCGGGCGTCGTGTTCGTCCTCGGTGCGCTCGTCCTCCTGCCGGTGCTGCGCCACCGCGGTGAGGGCGTCCTCGTCGAGGAGCGCTTGCCACCGACATAACATCTGTGCGACAGTTCGCACGACCGTGCGATAAAGGAAGTCCCGCCATGACCGAGATCACGCCCATCGACATCCAGGACGACCTCGTCGCGCTCGCCAAGGCGTTCGCCGAGAACGAGATCCGCCCGGTCGGGGCCCACTACGACGAGGTCGAGGAGACCCCGTGGGACCCGTTCCACAAGGCGGCTGAGATCGGCCTCACCTGCTACGACCTGCCCGAGCACCTCGGCGGCGGCGGGATCATGGACCTCACCACCGCAGTGCGCATCCATGAGGAGCTCGTCTGGGGCGACGCCGCGATCGGCAACTTCATCGGCTCGGCCTCGTTCTTCGCCGGCACGATCATCGCGCTCGGCGACGATGCGCAGCAGGAGCGCTGGGTGCGCCCGCTGACCGGACCGAAGCCGAAGCTCGGCGCACTCGCCACGACCGAGCCCGAGGCCGGCTCGGATGCCAGCGCGATCGCGACGCACGCCGAGAAGGTCGATGGTGGCTACCGCCTCAACGGCTCGAAGACCTGGATCTCCAACGCCGGCGTCGCCGAGTACTACATCGTCTTCGCCACGGTCGCCCCGGGCACGCGCAGCAAGGGCATCACGGCGTTCATCGTCGAGGATGGCGACGAGGGCTTCACCGTCGGCAACAAGCTCCACAAGCTCGGTCAGCGCGCGATCCCGACGCACGAGATCTTCTTCAAGGACGTCTTCCTGCCGGAAGATCGCCGCATCGGCGCCGAGGGCATGGGCTTCAAGGGCCTGATGCGCAAGTTCGACGAGTCGCGCGTCGTGCTCGCGGCCGGCGAGGTCGGCATCGGCCGCGCCGCCTTCGAGTACGCCGTTGACTACGCCACGGAGCGCAAGGCGTTCGGTGCCCCGATCCACGTCAACCAGGCCGTCTCGTTCCGTCTCGTCGACGTCAAGATGAAGCTCGACCAGGCCCGGCTGCTCGTGCGTCACGCCGCGCACCTCGCCGACACGGGCCAGGACTTCGCGACTGAGGCTGCGATGGCCAAGCTTGCGGCGTCGGAGGCCGCCTGGTTCTCCGCGTGGGCCTGCTGCCAGACGCTCGGCGGCTACTCGTACTCGCGCGAGTATCCGGCGGAGAAGTGGCTGCGCGACGCCAAGCTGGAGGAGCTCTGGGAGGGCACCTCGGACATCATGCGCCTGATCATCTCCCGCTCCCTGTTCCCCCGCGTCTAGCGCGCCCGAGCCGAAGGAATCCCCCGTGGACCTGTCCCTGAACGCGCGCGAGCTGGAGATCCAGCAGCGCTCCCGCCGTCTTTGCGATGAGCATCTGCTGCCGCTTGAGATCCTCTGCGACGAGAACGACGGCCTCACGCCCGAGCAGCTCGCCCCGACCTACCAAGGCATCCTCGACGCCAAGCTCAACGCGGTCAACATGGCCACCGAGTGGGGCGGCCAGGGCATGACGATCTTCGAGCAGGTCCTCTCGCAGGAGCAGCTCGGCCGCTCGACCAACGCGCTGTGGGACGTCGTCTGGCGCCCCGCCAACGTGCTCAAGTACTGCACGCCCGAGCAGCGCGAGCGCTTTCTGATCCCCGAGATCGAGGGTAAGCGTCGCTCCTGTTACGCGATCACCGAGGCCGACGCCGGCTCCGATCCGTCCGTGCTCGCCACGAAGGCCGTCCGCGACGGCGATGGCTTCATCCTCACCGGTGAGAAGTGGTACGTCACCGTCGGTGACGTCGCCGATTATCAGATCGTCGTGGCCGACGTCCCGGGCGAGGGCCCGACGTCATTCCTGATCGATCGTGATCAGGAGGGCGTGGAGGAGTTCCGCACGCCGCGCTACATGCACCACTTCGTCTACGAGCATCCGATCTTCCGCTACCACGACGTCAAGGTGGGCATGGACCGCGTGCTTGGCGAGGTTGGCGAGGGCTACAACCTCACCAAGGAGTGGTTCATGGAGGAGCGTCTGATGATCGCGGCGCGCTGCCTTGGTGGTGCCGAGCGTTGCCTCGAGGACGCCTTCGCCTACGCCACGGAGCGCGAGCAGTTCGGCGAGCGCATCATCGAGTTCCAGGGTGTCTCGTTCCCGCTGGCCGAGGCGGTCGCCGAGATCGCGGCGGCACGTGCCGTCACGTATCAGGTGGCGTGGGAGGTCACGCAGGGCACGATCGACCCGAAGACCCTGCACGCCAAGGCCGCGTCGATCAAGCTCTTTGCCTCGGAGATGGCCAACCGCGTCGTCGACTCGTGCGTCCAGGTGCTGGGCGGCCGTGGCTACATGCGCGAGAACGCCGTCGAGCGCTTCTACCGCGACCTGCGCGTCGACCGCATCTGGGAGGGCACGAGCGAGATCCAGAAGGTCGTGCTCGTCAACGAGATGCGCAAGCGCGGCACGCACGCCGTGGCGGCCTGGCCGAAGCAGGGCTGATGCCCCGGACCTC
>JBIIFR010000193.1:0-3920 GCA_044237215.1 Gaiellales bacterium | reverse complement strand
CGGCGGGCTCGGCTACAAGGACCCGGTGCTCGTCGCCGGTACCGATGGCGTCGGCACCAAGCTCGAGCTGCACCGCGAGGCGGGCTCACTGCATGCGGCCGGCATCGACTGCGTCGCGATGTGCGTCAACGACATCCTCTGCGTGGGGGCCGAGCCGATCCTGTTCCTCGACTACGTCTCCGTCGGCGTACTCGACCCCGACGTCGTCGCGACGCTCGTCGAGGGCATCGCCGATGGCTGCCGCCAGTCCGGCGCCGCACTGCTCGGCGGCGAGACCGCCGAGCATCCGGGTGTGATGGCGCCCGACAGCCTCGATGTCGCTGGCTTCGCGCTCGGCATCGTCGAGCGCGACCGCCTGATCGACGGCACCCGCGTGGCCGCTGGCGATCGGGTCATCGGCATCGCCGCCTCCGGCCTGCACTCCAACGGCTTCTCGCTCGTGCGTCGCGTCGTCGAGCGGGCCGGCGGCCTCGCGCACGCTCCCGCCGACCTGCTCGCCCCGACCGCGATCTACGCCGAGGACATCCGCAACCTGCGAGCGCTGGTCGACGTCAAGGCGCTCGCGCACATCACCGGTGGCGGGATCGAAGGCAATGCGCCGCGCGTCATCCCCGACGGCTGCGGCATGGTCATCGACCCCACGGCGTGGCCGCGGCCCGCCGTCGTGCAGTGGCTCGCCGATCAGGGTGTGGAGGAGGCCGAGCTGCGCCGCGTGTTCAACATCGGCATCGGCATGATCGCCGTCGTCGATCCGTCCGAGGAGCTCGCCGCGATCGGCGCGCTCAAGACCGCGGGCCGCGATGCGTGGGTGATCGGCGCGATCGAGACCGGCGAGGGCGTTCGCTACAGCGCATGATCCGCGCGGCAACTGCAGATGATCCGCTGCGCATCGCCGTACTCGCCTCGGGTCGCGGCTCGAATCTCGCGGCGCTGATGGAGCGCCTCGATCCGGCCGTGACGATCGTCGCCGTCGCCTCGAATCGCGGCGACGCCGTGGCGTTGCAGCGGGCGCGTGAGGAGGAGATCGAGACCGCGGTCTTCCCGCGCGGCGACGACCGGGCCGAGCGCGACCGCAGGCTGCTGGCGTGGCTTGTGGAGCGCGAGGTCGAGCTTGTCGTGCTCGCCGGCTTCATGGAGATCCTGACGGCCGAGGTTGTCGATCACCTGCCTGTGATCAACGTGCACCCATCGCTCCTGCCCGCCTTTCCCGGCCTGCACGCCTGGGAGCAGGCGCTCGACGCGGGCGTGGTGGAGACCGGCGTCACCGTCCACTTCGTCGACACGGGGCTCGATACCGGCCCGGTGATCGCCCAGGAGCCCGTCCCCGTGCGCGACGGAGATACTCCGGCAGCGCTGCACGAGCGCATCCAGGCCGTCGAGCACCGCCTGCTACCCGACGTCGTGCGCCGCCTCGCTGCCGACGACATCCCCGAGCCCGAGAGGCGCGCCGCATGAGCCGCATCCACCGTGCGCTGATCAGCGTGTCCGACTCCACCGGGCTTGAGGAGCTCGCCCGTGCGCTGCACGCGCTCGGCATCGAGATCGTCGCCTCGAGCGGGACGGGCGCGAAGATCGAGGCGGCTGGCATACCGTGGCTCGCCGTCGACGAGGTGACGGGCGCGCCCGAGATGCTTGGCGGCCGCGTCAAGACGCTCCATCCAGGCATTCACGGCGGCATCCTCGCGCGGCGCGACGTGCCCGAGGACCTCGAGCGCATCGCCGAGTTTGGCATCCGCGAAATCGGTCTCGTCGTCGTCAACCTCTATCCGTTCCGGGAGACGGTCGCCCAGCCCGGTATCACCGACGCCGAGGCGATCGAGAAGATCGACGTCGGCGGCCCCGCGATGGTGCGGGCCGCGGCGAAGAACCATCAGTCGGTCGGCGTCGTCACCTCGCCGAGCCGGTATCCCGAGGTGATCGCCGAGCTGCAGGAGCGCGAGGGAGCCCTCTCGCCCGAGACCCGCCGGCGCCTCGCCGCCGAGGCGTTCACGATGACGGCCGGCTACGACGCCGCGATCTCCGCGTGGTTCACGGGCGGCGTCACGCTGCCCGACGAGATCATCATGGACCTTCAGCGTGAGCGCGAGTTGCCGTACGGCGAGAATCCGCATCAGGCGGCCGGGTACTACGTGGACCGCACGCAGCCGCGGCACCTCCTCACCGGGGTGCGGCAGCATGGCGGCAAGGCGCTCTCCTACAACAACCTCGCCGACCTCGCGGCCGCCCACGCGATCGCGAACGAGTTCGATGAGCCGGCCTGCGCGATCATCAAGCACCAGAATCCCTGCGGTGCCGCGATCGGCCGCGATGTCGCGGAGGCCTACGAGCGCGCCCTCGCGGGCGACCCGGTCAGTGCCTTCGGTGGCGTCATCGCCGTCAACCGCCCCGTCACTGCGGAGCTTGGCGCGCGTCTTGCCGAGCAGTTCCTGGAGGTGCTGATAGCCCCGGGTTTCGAGACGGGTGCGCTCGAGGCGCTGGCGGTGAAGGCCAACACGCGGCTGCTCGAGGACACCGATCCGGCGCCACGGGCGCCGCTGCGCCACTTCCGGCCGGTGCCGGGTGGCATGCTCGTCCAGGCGCCCGACGACACGTCCGAGCCGCGGGCCGCGATGACCGTCGTCACGCAGACACAGCCCGACACGCGTGAGTGGGAGGACCTCCTCTTCGCCTGGCGCATCGTCCGCCACGTCTCGTCGAACGCGATTGTGATCGCACGTGATGGCGCCACGCTCGGCATCGGCGCGGGCCAGATGAGCCGCGTCGACTCGGTCCGCATCGCCGTCGAGAAGACGCCAGCGGACCGTCGTGCCGGCGCGGTGCTCGCCTCCGATGCGTTCTTCCCGTTTGCCGATGGGGCAGAGCTCGCCCTCAAAGCGGGCATCACGGGGATCATTCAGCCGGGCGGCGCCAAGCGCGACGATGAGGTGACCGCTGCGGTCGATGCCGCTGGCATGACGATGATCCACGTCGGCCGCCGTCACTTCCGCCACTAGCGTGGAGCGGCTGTCGGCAGCCGACGCGCGCCGGATCGCCGTCGCGCGGCAGGGGTTTGCCTCGCGCAACCGCGTGGCCACACCCGACGACGTCCACGCCTGTATCGATCAGCTCGGCTGCGTACAGATCGATTCGGTGATGACCGTGGCGCGAGCGCACCGCCTCACGCTCGCCAGTCGCGTCGGGAAGCTTCCCGCCAGCACGCTCAACGGCCTGCGCCGCGAAGGCCGCATCGCTGAGGTCTGGGCACACGAGGCATGCTTCATCCCTGCCGACGAGCTGCCGTGGTTTCGCGCCGCCATGCTCGCGGCGACCGAACATCGCTGGTGGGGCCCGGTCCTGCAGGAGCATCCGAAGCTGACGCGCGAGGTGATGGCGTGCGCGCAGGACGGTCCGATCACCGCGGCAGATTTCGGCGGTGCTGGGACGCCGGGCTGGTGGGAGTGGTCGGCGGCCAAGCAGGTGATCGAATCGCTGTTCGCCATCGGCCAGCTCGCCGTGCGCGAGCGCAAGGGCTTCACGCGCGTCTACGACCTGCCCGAGCGGCTGTACACGCCGGCGCAGCTCGCGCCGATCACCGACGATGCGGCGATACTCCGGCACTGCATCGTGCGTTCGGTGCGGGCGCGCGGGGTGATCACGCAGAGTCGGGTCACCGACTACTACCGCCTGCGCGGCCGCGCCAAGGAGGTCGCGCTCGCCGTCGGCGACCTGGTTGACGAGGGAGTGCTGCAGCGCGTTGAGGTGGGCGAGCATGTTGCGCTCGTCGAGCCGGGTACCCTCAGTGCACTGCCCGCGCGTCCGACCGCCGCCGTGCTGCTCTGCCCGTTCGACAATCTGGTCTGGGATCGCGAGGAGACCGACCGCCTGTTCGGCTTCCGCCACGCCCTTGAGATCTACGTTCCGCAGCCCAAGCGGAAGTGGGG
>JBIIFR010000192.1:0-3925 GCA_044237215.1 Gaiellales bacterium | reverse complement strand
CAGTCGGTGCCGACCGTGTGCACGACGCGGATGCCGGCGGGACGCGAGAGGTCGGCGCGCGGGATGGTGAGGCCCTTGGGCGATGTGCGCAGGTCGCGCAGCTGCACGCCATGCTGCGCCGCAGCCGCCACGAGCGCCGGATCGTCATTGAGGAGCGTGTGCAGACCGGCCTCGACATCCATGCCGAGCTCCATGGCGCGCAGCAGCTGCACCTTCCAGGCGTCCGTTAGCTTGCCACCAGCCGGCGCCACGCCGATCAGGGCGCAGGTGGCACCGAGCGCATGGGCGGCGTCGACGTCGGCGACGATCGGGACATCGCGTCGCGCGAACGGCACCACCTCCGTGCTCGTGCGCCCCGCCTGCGTGCTGTCGACCACGCAGATGATGTCGCGGGCCCCGCCGAAGCGGAGCACGCCGTGCCCCGTCTTCGCGTCCGATTCGGCCCACAGGCCCTCGGCCAGGATCGCCAGCTGCTCGCTCATACCGTCTCCACTCCGATTCCCGGTCCGTTCGAGACCGTCACGACGCCGTCAACGAACCCGAGGCCGCGGAACGGCCCGTCGTCAATCAGCAGATGCCCGTCGAGGTCGACATGGTCGCAGAGCGACGCGATCTGCGTCCCCTGCCCGATACCGAGCTCCGATTCGATCATGCAGCCGATCATCACGGCGAGACCGTGGGCGCGGGCTGCCCGCGCGAGTGAGAAGCCGCCGCGGATGCCGCCCGTCTTCGACAGCTTGATGTTGACGCCGTCACCCAGCAGCGCGCACAGCGGCACGTCGCGGGCCTCTTGCGCAGACTCGTCGAGGATCACGGGGAGCCGCTGGTCGAGCTCGCGGTAGGCGCGATAGGCGTCGACGTCCTCGCGGTGGAACGGCTGCTCCACGAACTCGATGCCGAGGCGCACGAGATCCGGCGTGATCGCACGCGCGATCTCAATGTCCCAGCCTTCGTTGCCGTCGATGCGGATCGGACCGGCAAAGCCGGCGCGGACCGCTTCGAGACGCTCAAGATCAGAGGCGCCTCCGACCTTCACCTTCAGCACCCGATAGTCCTGGGCGCGGCGCACCTTGTCGGCCGTGCCCTCGACCGTGTCGATACCGATCGTGAACGAGGTCGGCGGACTGGTCGGCTCGAGACCGAGCAGACGCCAGGTGGGCTGACCGAGCCGCTTGCCAATCCAGTCGTGCAGCGCGCCGTCGACCGCCATGCGCGTGCCGCCCATCAGCCCCTCGGAATGGAGACGACGCATGATCGCCTCGAGCGCGAACGGGTCGTCGCCAAGCAGCGTGGCGCCGAGCCCATTGACCTCAGCCAGCATCGCCTCGGTCGTCTCGCCGTGATAGTCGACCGGTGCCCCCTCGCCGATACCAACGAGCCCGTCGTGTTCCAGCTCGACGATCAGCACGGGCTCATGCGTCGAGACGCCTCGGGCGATCTCGAACGGCTCGTGCAGGGTCAGGTTCTCGATGCGGGCGCGGATCTCCATGGCGGAAATCTACGTCACGGCCGTTCGGCAGGCGTCCGCTATCCTCCCCGACGCCGCCCCCGTAGCTCAGTGGATAGAGCACAGCCCTCCGAAGGCTGGGGTCAGACGTTCAAATCGTCTCGGGGGCACTGCTGCCGCTGGCGGCCGCTGCCGGCGCGCGATCGCTGGTGCCGCTCAGCGGCGCGGCGCACGCGCCAGCGGGTGCCCGAGCAGGTGCATGCTCGCCAGTCCACGCCACGGCGCGTACGGCGCCAGCACGGCCGCGGTGTCCGCCACGGTGGCGTCACGCCCCAGCTGCGCGGCGGCCAGTCGCATCAGCCCGAGGTCGCCGACCAGTCCGTGATCCTCCCAGCCGTAGCCGTGCAGGCCGATCACGCCGATCGTCCAGGGACCGATCTGACTCTCCCGGGTCAGCCGCGCGGCCACGCGCTCCGGCTCGTGGTCGCGCAGGCGCTCGAGGTCCACGGTGCGCAGCAGTCGCATCAGGGCATCGGCGCGGCGCTGGGCAAGCCCGCAGGCGACGAGGCGGGCCGTCCCGAGCGCGAGCAGCTGCGCGGCGGTGGGTGACGCCACGAGCGCGTCCACCGCCGGCGGCGGAACGGCGAGGCGGACGATCCGGCGCTCGATCTGCTGCGCCTCGCGGAAGGTGATCAGCTGCCCGGCGAAGGCACGCAGCGCCGCGTGGGCGATCGTCCCGGTGCGCAGCGCACGCAGTCCAGGACACCGCCGCAGGAGTGGCGCGAGCAAGGGGTCCGCCCGAGCGATCGCGATGAAGCCGTCGATCGGCGCAGCGCACCCCAACCGGTGGCGCAACTCCTGCTCCGCCGCCGCGTCGTCCGCGGCCTGCAGGCGAACCCGGAGTCGCCCGTCGGCCGACTGGCGAACGTGGGCCTGGGCGCCGTCGCGAAGGCCGAACGCCACCGTCGCCCCATCGAGCCGTTGCGTGATCCCGTCACCGCCGCGGGCCGAGCGCACGAGGTCGTAGGGCGCGGTCGGCTCGATCTCCAGCTCGGACACACGCCGACGCTATCACCCGTCAGGGCTGGGGAGCGCCGGCGCGGCGAGCGGAAGCGCCGGCGCAGCGGCCGGGACAACCGCCGGGGCTGCAACGGGCACCGTCGGCACCGGGTCGACGACCGGCGCCGGAGCCTCCGCGACGACGACGTCGGTCACCACGACCGTCACGACCCGCTCCGTGGTGACCGTAACGACGGCGGGTTCCGCGGACACCGTCGGCGGCACCACCGGGGGCGCCACCGCGGGATAGTCGCTGGCCACCAAAAGCGCGCCCTCGACGGTGGCGGCCGGGGCCAGCACGGCGGTACCCGTGGAGCCTGCGGGCAGCACGAGAACGAGTGTCGCCGCGAGGGCCGCGGTGACGATCGCAAGCGGGATCAGGATGCGCCGGCGGCGCGGTAGCCGCCGCCGAGCAGCCGCGCGGCGAGCCGGCGGCGGTAGATCATCGTCACGATCGGCGTGCTCGAGTACCGGCTCGGGCAACGGCAGGAGGTCGGCCACGCGGATTCCGGCGGCCCGTGGCGACAGCTCGCCACCCAGCCAGACGACCCCGTCGAGCACGAGCAGGTCGCCCGCAACTCCGACGAGCATGCCGCGCACCACGTCTCCCGCATCGAGCCCCGTCCGCGCCAGCGCCTCGCCGATCAGCGCGGCCTGGTGGCGCGCATCGTGGGGCAGTTGGAGCCCGCTCGCCGGGCTGCCATCGAGCACGGCCCAGTGACCGCCCTCGCCGTCAGCCACGATCTCACGCAGACGAGGCAGTCGAGCTGCCTCCTGCGCTGCGCGCCAGGCATCCTCCCACTGGTCGACGCGCTCGGCATCGCCCGGCACGGCGACGACGCGGCAGGCAGCGGCTCCCCGTTCGCCCTCGAGGTCGACGGCGTCGATCAGGCCCGTGCGGCGCAGCGCACCGGCGATGCGATAGCGATCGCCGATAACGATGCCGCGGGCTCCCGGTTCAATATCCATGGACGCAGCCTGGCGCAGGCGCGCGCACGGGCGACGCGCAGCGACGCACCGCACAGCGCCGCACTCGCGCGCGGCGAGCGCCCGCTCAGGCCGTGGGCCAGGCGATCGGCGCGAGCGTCGCGACGATCCGGTCCTGGCGCGCCAACATCTCGCCGCCATCGGTCTCGTGATCGTGACCGAGCAGATGCAGCGTGCCGTGCGCCAGCAGGTCAACCAACTCGTCACCAACCGCCACGTCGTTGTCGGCCGCCTGCTGGACGAGCACCGGTACGCAGATGACGATGTCGCCGAGCATGCGCGTGACGCCCACGAGTCCCTCGTCCTCGTCGATCGGGAACGACAACACGTCGGTTGGCTCGTCCTTGCCGCGATGCTCGCGGTTGAGCTCCTGCATCTCGAAGGCATCGACCAGGACGACGCCGACCTCGACCTCCCCCACACCCTCTGCCG
>JBIIFR010000191.1:0-3954 GCA_044237215.1 Gaiellales bacterium | reverse complement strand
CGTGCCGACCCCGGCGAAGACGAAGGTGACCGCGAACACGATGGCGAGCAGGAGGAAGACCCACTTGCCGTTCTTGCGGAGACGCTCGTTCAGCGTCGGCGTCGCCGAGTGGGGCGCCTCTTGACGCTTTTTCGTCGCACGCGTGGCGCTCGCCTCGGTGGAGGATCGCGATCCGTTCGTGTTGTTGCTCCGTGCCATCAGTTCTCGTGTCCGATCATGCGGGCGCGGCCGGGTCGCGCTGCGGCGAGTGCCGCCGCCAGACGACCGTCGTCCGTGGCCCTACGGTAGCGCACGACGCCATCGATAATGGTGAGCAGCGTGCGCTCCGGTGACCCGGCGAACACTGCGCTCGCGATCGGATCCTCGACCTCGGCGAAGGGCGACCCCGTCAGGTCGATCGCCGTCAGGTCCGCGCGCTTGCCGACGGCGAGCGTGCCGATCGCGTCCTCACAGCCGAGCGCCCGCGCACCGCCGATGGTCGCCAGCTCGAGCGCCTGCTGGGCGCTCAGCGCGTCCGGCCGGGCTTCGCGCGCCCGCGCGGTGTAGATCGCGGTGCGCAGCTCCGCCCAGAGGTCGAAGTCGACAGCTGAGGCCGGCGAGTCCGTGCCAATGCCCACCCGGGCGCCCGCCGCCAGCATGTCTGCGAGCGGCGCCGCGCCGCAACCGAGGAGCGCGTTCGAGCGCGGGCAGTGCGCGATGCTCGCGCCACCGGCCGCGACGAGCCGCGCGTGCTCGGGGGTGATCTGCACCATGTGCACCAGCACGACGTCCGGCCGGAGCAGCCCGAGCTCGGCCATCAGGTCGACCGGGTGCAGGCCGGAGGCCTCCACCTCCGCGAGCGCGCGGAGCGCCACCGCAACCGGGCCGGTACCGGAGGCGATCGCCTCGAGCTCGCCCTTGGACTCGGCGACGTGCGTGATCAGCGAGAGGCCCTCGGCCAGCGCCAGCTCATCGAGCGCGCGGTAGAGCGCCGGGGTGACGGTGTACGGCGCATGCGGCGAGATACCGACGCGGATCAGCGGCGAGGCGTCCGCCCGCAGCGCCTGAACGCGTTCCCAGGTTTGCTCCACGGTCGGCGCCGGGTCTTGGCCCTTGCCGCCGAAGGCCTCGAAGTCGACGATGCCGCGCAGGCCGGCCTCGCTGGCGGCCCGCACCGAGGCGCCCGCGAACGAGGCGTCCGCAATCGTGCCGACGCCGGAGCGCAGGTTCTGCAGCGCACCGAGCGCCGCCGCCGCCTCCACGTCGCCGGGCTCGAGCCGCGGCCGACGGGCGACGTGGTCGGCGATCCACGGCCCGAAGGTCATGCCGTCGCCGAAGCCACCGTAGGTCGCGTACTCGAGATGCGTATGCGCGTTGACGAGCGCGGGCAGCAGGATCGCCGACCCGAGCTCCTCGACGCGTGCCTCAGGATGGGCATTCAGCACCTCGGCGCGGGTGCCGACGGCCACGATCGCGCCATCGGCCACGGCGACCGCACCGCCGCGTAGGGGTGGCGCACCGACCGGGACCACGTGGTCGGCGGCGTAGACCTCGGTCACGCTTCGCCGCCGGCGGCGTCGAGCTCGGTCGTCGCCTCCTCCGGCAGGTCTGACTCAGCGCCCTTGCGTCGTTCGACGAAGAGCGCGACGTAGATCGAGACCTCGTAGAGGCCGAGCAGCGCCGCGAAGATGATCAGCATCGAGACGACGTCGCCACCGGGCAGCGCCGCGGCCACGATCGACATGCCGAAGATTGCGTAGCGGCGGTGACGGCGCATCCAGGCCGAGCGCATCAGGCCAACCGTGCTCAGCACAAAGACCCCGGTCGGGAGCTGGAAGATCAGGCCGCACGCGATCAGGATCGTCACGACAAATGAGTAGTAGTCACCCGCCTGCACCTGCCGGTTGTAGAGCTCGGCGTCGTAGCCGATCAGGAAGCCGAGCGCCGACGGGAGCACGAGGAAGTAGCCGAACGCCAGGCCGACGAAGAACAGGCTGGAGGCCGCGCTCAGGTAGGGCCAGGTGCGGCGGTCGTGATCCGGATCAAACGCGGGCATCACGAAGGCGTAGATCTGGTAGATCAGCACGGGGATCGCGAGGATCACGGCACCCGCGAGGGCGATCTTCAGCGAGATCGTGAAGGGCTCGGCGACACCCAGCACGATCGGGTCGGGCACGCTCGCCGGCAGCGGCCGGTTGAGGAAGTCAAGGATCAGCTCGTGCTTCCAGAAGCAGATGCCGAAGCCCACGGCAAGCGTGATCAGGCTGATCAGGATGCGGTTGCGCAGCTCCTCGAGGTGGTCCGTGATGTGGACCTGCTCGTCGTGCTGGACGCGCCGGGTGCTGCGAAGGCCGGAAAGCATGCTGAGGTCGCCCGGCGGGCGCTATTCCGCCGGGGTTGCGACGGTCGACGTGGACGCGGGTGCGGCGCTGGCGGGCGGCGCTGCCTCGGCCGGGGTCACGGTCGCGGCGGCGGGCGGCGCTGCCTCGGCCGGGGTCACGGGCGCGGCGGCGGGCGGCGCTGCCTCGGCCGGGGTCACGGGCGCCTCGGCGGCTACGGGCGCGGCCTGCGCGACGGGCGTCTCAACCGTGGCCGCGTCGGCCTCGCCGGCGAGACCACGGCGGAAGTCGCGCATGCCCGAGCCGATGCCGCGGCTGATCTCGGGGAGCTTCTTCGGTCCGAAGACGAGCAGGCCAATGACGAGGACGATGGCGATCTCACCGATTCCGAAGTCAAAAGGCATTGCAAGCTCCTCGTTGGAGGCCGAAGGCTACCACCGAACCGCGGGCGGCGGCGTGGCGGTGGACCGGCACCAGCCGGTCCGATTGCAGGTCAGGACTGCGGGGGCGTGTTCTCGACGACCGGTGCCGCCTGCTCCGCAACCGGTGCGGCAGCGGCCTCGGCGACGGGCACCTCAGAGGCGACAGCCGTCGTCGTCTGAACGACCGGGGTCGAGGTGGCCTCAACGACCGGCGTCGGCGTCTCATCGGCATCGCCGCTGAGCCCCTTGCGGAAGTCGCGCAGGCCCGAGCCCACACTACGGCCGAGCTCAGGCAGCTTCTTCGGACCGAAAACCAGCAGACCTACGATCACGACAATTGCGATGTGCCACGGCGAGAGCGCTCCCATATCCCTACCTCCTGCCTTGCACGCTACCACCGGTTTGGACCAACACCTAGTCGCACGGGTACCGTTCGGTCTGCGTGAGCACGTTTTTCATCATCGTTTCGGCCGTGTTTGCCGTGCTGACAGGCGTCGTGATCGTCGCCCTGTCCCGGCGTACGACGGGTGCCGCGCACCTCGCGCGCATCGTCCTGCCCTTGTCTGTGATCGCCCTCCTCGCCCAGATGGCGCTGCAGCACTGGTCGGTCGCAGGCTTCGCCCTGCTGGGCTCCGTGATCATCTCGGCCGGCGCCCTCGCGGTCCGTGGTCGCGGCCGCGATCACGCGCCGACGTGGGCGGCACTTGCGGTGTTCGCCGCCGCGGGCCTGACCGGGGGCTTCGGGCTGCTGGCCCATGGCCTCTGCAACGCGGGTAGCGCATACAACTGCGCCGGCACGGGTGCCGATCTCCTCGCCGTCTCCGGCTGGGCAGTCGCCTTCGGCGCCTACACCTACCTGGCGGTCGGGGCACTGCGCCGATGATCGCGCTACTCGGCCAGACCGTCCGCGACGAGATCCGCCACCCCGATGGCAGCGAAGAGGTGCGCTGCGGCGGCGCGCCGGTCTTCGCGGCCAGCGCCCTCGCCGGCACGGGCAACCGCGGCATCGTCGTCACCAAGGGCGGCGACGATGCGCTGCATGCCGACCTCAGCCGGCGCGGCCTACCCGTCCTGATCGGTCCCGCCACCGCGACGTTCGTCAGCCGTCTGATCCTCAAGGAGCACGGCGAGCGCGACCACGAGATCGCTGCGCTCGGCGAGCCCTTCACGCCGGCTGACATCGCCGGCTGGGCACGCTCGTCGCTCGAGCAGGC
>JBIIFR010000190.1:0-3967 GCA_044237215.1 Gaiellales bacterium | reverse complement strand
TCGATGAACCGGCAGGTGACCGTCAACGCGCTGCCGAAGATTCTTGACGGGCTCGTGGCCCGCGGGCTGCGCTCCGTGACGGTGCCGGAGCTGCTCCGGGCTGGCCCGCCCTCAATCGCCCGCCCCGGCGACTATAAGCTCAGCGACTACGCCTCGAACTCGAACTGAAGGGCCGCGCGCAGCCGCGCGGCCTGACCTTCGAGCTCCGCGAGGTCGCCCTCGACGTGCGGCCAGGGGAAGGCGAAGCCATCGCCCGCCACGCGCGGAATGACGTGAACGTGCAGATGGAAGACGGTCTGGCCGGCGTCTGGGCGCGCCAGCGACTGGAAGGTCACCCCGGTCGCCCCGAGCTGCTCCACTGCGGCACGACCGACGCGCGCAGCCAGCTGCAGGCACGCCGCGAGGTCCTCATCGGCGGCCGTGAGCGCATCGTCGGTGTGCACCCGGGGAATCACCAGCGCATGCCCAGGGGCCGCCGGGAAGATGTCCATGAACGCGATCGCGCGATCGGTCTCGGCGATCCGGATCACCGGAATCCGCCCCGCGACGATCCCGCAGAAGAGGCAGTCGGCCATGTCGGCATGCTATCCGAGCGCCCCGGCCACGTGGTCGGCGGGGCCGGGGCGCGGCCCGTCACCGCCGCCACCGCAGCGGGCGCGACGAGCATGCCATCCGCCCGTGCTGGTTACCTACGGGGCGTGAGCGCGTTCTCCGATCCCCGCTGGTTCGATCGCGAGGCAGCCGTGGAACGGGAGGACGTCGTCTGCCGGGCAGTGCCCCAGGCCGATGGCGGCTACCTCCGCGCGGCCGAGACGCAGTCGGGTGGGCACCTGTCGGTCGCCACCTTCCGGATCTGTGAGGGGCCGCTGACCGGGCACCATGCGGGACTCCTACTGTGGCCACCGCGCAACGCCGCCGACCGTGAGCGCGCGCTCGGCGCCCTCGCGGACACCCCGGATGAGCGCCTCGAGGAGCGGTTGGCCGAGACCGCCGTGCGCTGCCGGATCGAGACCTCACCGTTCGGCGAGCTCGAGGTGCGCAAGGTGCTCGAGATCGCGCCCGCCTGCGAGCTGCCGCCGCCCGCCGGTCCCAATCCGCCGATCGTCCGCGAGGACGTGCTGCCACCGCAGCCGCCCGAGGCACCGGCTACCCGGATCATGGTGCTGCGCGACGCGGAGCAGGTGCGCGAGGCCGTGGCCCTGCTCGCCGAGCAGCCGGTCCTCGGGTTTGACATCGAGACCGCCTGCACCCGTCTGCCGCCGGATCAGCGTGAGGAGCGCGGCGCCTTCGACCCCTGGAACGGCACCGTCCGGCTCGTGCAGATCGCGGCGCCGCTGCCCGACGGCGGCGCGGTCGCCGTCGTCGTCGACTGCTGGGAGGTCGACCCGGCACCGCTGCTCCGCCTCCTCGGTGACGGTCGGCGCGTGCTCGCGCACAACGCCAAGTTCGAACAGAGCTGGGTCAAGTACCGCTGGGACATCGAGCTCACCGACATCCTCGACACCTGCGCCTGGTGGACCGTCATCGCCGGCCATCTCGACGCGGCGGGCTTCACGCACGGCCTCGAGGATGCGAAGCTCGTCACCCTCGCCGACCGCTTTCTGCACGCCGAGCTCGACAAGTCCTTCCAGACCTCGGACTGGGCGCAAGAGGAGCTGTCCACCGGCCAGCTCGAGTACGCGGGCGTCGATGCCGCCGTGCTGCTGCCCCTGGCCGACATCCTCGAGGAGCTCGGCGAGGAGCTCGGCTGCGCGGAACAGGCACGGCTGGCCTCCGTGGCCGGCGGTCGGCGCGCCGCGATCGCCACGCACTACGCGGCGGGCCGCCACGACGATGAGCGTCACGAGGCGCTGGCGATGGTCGCCAGCGCCGCCAGTACCGCCGACCTCGCCGCAGCGGGGGCGATCATGCGCCGGATGGTGCTGAGCGCCGCCTCGCGAACGGCGGTGGCCGAGGCCTACAAGCTGCGCCGCTCCCAGCTCGCCGCCTGATCCGCACGGCGATCCCAGGCGCCGGTGAAGAGCACCCAGGAGGCGAGCGCCGCCGCACCGCCGAGCGCAATGGTGTGCCCGCGGGTGCCACGACGCCCGACCAGCACGGCGGCCGTCAGGCCGATGCCGGCGTGCACCGCGTAGAGGGCGTGCTCACGCGCACCCAACCGTCGTTCGGCACTCGGCACGGACAGCGGCCACCAGAGCCGCGGCACCGCGCGGTTGAGCGCATCGTGCAGCGCATTGACGCCGTCGTCGAGGCCGCTCAAGGGCCCCGATAGCCGGTCGGCGGGGGTGCGGGAGGGAGGTGCGTCGCGATCCATGGGCCTCATGGTACGGTTCCGCCTCGTGCGGTGAGCAACCCGCCCCTCCTTATGCCTCAGAAGACACTCTCCGCCAAGCCCGCCGACGTCGAACACGGTTGGTTCATCATCGATGCCGACGGTGAGGTGCTCGGCCGCCTGGCCACCCGCATCGCCGACGCGTTGCGCGGCAAGGGCAAGACGAACTTCACGCCGCACGTGAACACCGGCGATTACGTCGTCGTGATCAACTGCGAGCGCATCCGCGTCACCGGCAACAAGCTCGAGCAGAAGCGGTACTACCGCCACTCCGGCTATCCCGGCGGCCTGCGCGAGCGCACCCTGCAGGAGCAGCTCGATCGCAACCCGACCGAGGTCATCCGTCATGCCGTCAAGGGCATGCTCCCCAAGAACAAGCTCGGCGCGGCTCAGCTGACCATGCTGAAGATCTACGCCGGCTCCGACCATCCGCATGCGGCCCAGCAGCCGCAGCAGCTGCCGTAAGGCGAAGAGGGTAGACGATGAGCGACAAGGCCACGTATCAGGCGACCGGCAAGCGCAAGACCTCCGTCGCGCGCGTCACCCTGACTCCGGGCACCGGCGTCGTCACCTGCAACGGCCGCCCGGCCGAGCAGTACTTCGATCGCGGTCCGCTGCGCGCGATGGCGCTCAGTCCGCTCGTTGCCGTCGGCCTCGCCGATCGCTTCGACGTGCGTCTGCTGCTCCACGGCGGCGGCATCAGCGGCCAGGCCGGCGCCACGCGCCACGGCATCGCCCGTGCCCTCGTTGAGGCCGATCCGAACCTCCGTAGCGATCTCAAGCGTGCGGGCTATCTCGCCCGTGACGCCCGTGCTGTCGAGCGCAAGAAGGCGGGCCTCAAGAAGGCCCGTAAGCGCCCGCAGTTCTCGAAGCGCTAGGGAGCCCACTATGGCCCGTGCCTGGTTCGGCACCGATGGCATTCGTGGCGTGGCCAACGAGCGGCTCTCGCCAGAACTTGCGTTGCGCGTTGGTCGTGCTGCGGCCCAACGTCTGCGCGACTCGCATCCTGCACCCGTGGTCCTGATCGGACGCGACACGCGTCGTTCCGGCACGATGCTCGAGGATGCACTCGCAGCGGGCATCGCCTCGGCCGGTGGTCACGCCGTCCGGCTCGGGGTCCTGCCAACGCCGGCGGTGGCGTGGGGGGTGCTGCAACGTGGTGCCGCGGCGGGCATTGTGATCAGCGCGAGCCACAATCCCTATCCCGACAACGGCATCAAGCTGTTCGGCGCCGACGGCTATAAGCTCCTCGATGCCGAGGAAGAGGCCATTGAGGCCCTCCTTGAGGCCGATGCTGACCTGCCCACCGGCCGAGACGTGGGCACGACCAGCAGTGCCACGGGCGCGGCCGAGGCCTACGCCGAGTGGGTCGCCGAGGTCGCTGGCGTACCGCTGGCGGGCATGCGCATCGTCGTCGACTGCGCGCATGGTGCCGCTACGACCGTTGCGCCTCGGCTCTTTGAGCTGCTCGGCGCCGACGTCGTCCTGATCGCCTGCGAACCCGACGGTTGCAACATCAATGTGGAGTGCGGCTCGACGCACCTCGGCCACGTCGCTGCCGCAGTCGTGGCTGAGGGCGCCATGCTGGGCGTGGCCTTCGACGGAGACGCCGATCGCGTGCTGTTCGTCGACGCC
>JBIIFR010000189.1:0-3982 GCA_044237215.1 Gaiellales bacterium | reverse complement strand
GAGGACGGACGGGAGGGTCTCTCCCACCAGTCGATCGGCTGCCACCAGTGCGGCTTCGGCTTCCTCTTCCAGCTGCTCGAGGACTACTTCCCACATGCCGGCGCGGGCTTCGTGGTGTGCGACGCCGAGTCCCGCATCCTCGCGGCCGGTCAGGGCGTGTTCGAGGTCAGCGGGCGCCTCGAGCCCTCGCTGATCGGGCAGGAGCTCCGCACGGGCCTCCACCTCACGTTCGCGGGTGATGACGATCCCATCGCACTGACCCTCGACTGGGGCGTCCGGCAACTCGAGAAGCCGGCGACACTGGTGCACGCCGCCGGCATCGAGAAGCAGGTGATCTGCGACTGCTTCCCCGCCTACGACCAGGATGGCGGACTGCTGGTGGCGATCTCCCCCGTCACGACCTGACGTCGCCCGGCGCGCTGCGCCTCGACGATTGCCTGTAGGCGGTGGATCGCGGCGAGGTCGCGTGCGCGCTCGGCGACCGCCCGACCGAGCACGGCCGCGACCGGCGGGGCGATCAGCAGGCCAAGCCCCTCGAGGCGGGCCACGTCAGCCGCCGTCAGCTGCGGGCGCGCCGCCTGCTCGAGCTCCCACCAGGCCTCGCGCAGCCGCGCATCGGCGAGGTCGTCGGCGGTGCGCTCAGCGTGCCGGGCGAGCCGCTCGGCGTAGAGCTCGAGGTCGAGGCGATCCATGCCCCGAGGATGGCAGGGCGTCAGCGCCCGGGTGCGCGCGCGGGACGCGCGCTCCGTCGCCGCTCTTGCAGGCCGGTGGGACAGAGGTCGAACAGAACGCACGCCTCGCAGTGCGCAGTGCGCGAGGTGCAGACGGCGCGTCCGTGGGCGATCAATAGATGCGTCCAGTCGGTCCACATCCGCTGCGGCACGATCGCCACGAGCTCGCGCTCGGCCTTGACCGGCTCGACGGTATCGGTCAGTCCGAGCCGCAAGCTCAGCCGCGAGGCATGCGTGTCGACCGCGATCCCCTCCGCGATGCCGTAGGCGTTCCCGAGCACGACGTTGGCCGTCTTGCGTCCGGCCCCGGGCACGCGGCGCAGCTCATCCATCGTGCGCGGCACCTCGCCCCCGTGCTCGTGCAGGACGCAGCGGGCCGCGCCGATCAGCGACTTGGCCTTGTTGCGGAAGAAGCCCGTGGAGTGGATCGCCTCCTCCACCTCGCGCTGCGAGGCGCCCGCGAACGCCTCGGGGGTGGGAAAGCGGCGAAACAGCTCGGGCGTGACGGCGTTGACGCGATCGTCCGTGCACTGCGCGGACAGGATGGTGGCGACGAGCAGCTCCCACGGCGAGCCGAACGTCAGCGAGCACGTGGCATCGGGATACTCGGCGCGCAGCCGTCGGAAGATCGTGCGTGCCCGAGCAGCGGGCGCGCTGGTGCGCGTCACCCTAGGCATCGCGACCGCCGAGCGCCGGCCCGGCGCAGAGCACGTTGAGCGCGGGACAGCCACCGCAGCCGTAGGCCGGCGGCGTGGGCCGCCAGGGGCCGCGCATGGCTCGCTCGGCCAGCGCCTCGAGCTCGCCACGGAGCCGCTCGCGGTCGGCCTGGGTGAACACGCGCACCGCCATCGCCGTCGCCGCCGCGTCGTCACCGAGCCACTGGTACGCGACCTCGACCTCGGCGTGGCCCGCCTCGAGCCCGGCCAGCGCGTACAGGGACTCCTGAATCAGGTAGCCCGCATCGCGACGCTCTGCGGGCGTCTGGTCCTTCAGCTTCGCGACCTTAACGTCGCCGATCACGAGCCGCTGGCCCGCGACCGCGCTGAGATCGAAGAAACCGGTCGCCGTCGCCGTACCCAGCCGCAGCAGGAACGGCTGCTCGTGCCGCACGGCGGTGAGCTCCGCGAAGCGGGCCCGCAGCGGCGAGCCCAGCCAGCGCGCGAGGCCGTCGCGCGCCGCCTGCTGCTCGCGCGGCGTCGCCGCCGGCTCGGACTCGACGAGCAGGAGCCCGGCATCAATCTCCTCGCCGATCTCGATGGCCGCGTGCACCGCGTTGCCGACGGCGGCGTCACCACCGGCCTGCGCCGCCGGTAGTCCCAGCATGCGCTCCGCGTGGAAGCGGTAGGCGCACGCCTCGAACAGCTCGAGCGCGGAATACGACAGGAGCGGCG
Organism: Gaiellales bacterium; assembly: GCA_044237215.1. Lineage (GTDB taxonomy): Bacteria > Actinomycetota > Thermoleophilia > Gaiellales > F1-60-MAGs149 > F1-60-MAGs149. The sequence goes on along the minus strand of JBIIFR010000189.1, from coordinate 1,860 downwards.
CCTCCCAGGTCTCGCCGCCGGCGAGCGGTGCGAGCGATGCGAGGCCGTGGTCCGACGTGGGCTCCGCAGCGCCGACCGCCTCGATGTCGAAGGTGAGCTGGGCATCGCCGTCGTCAAGCACGTAGGCGGGGGTGGGCAGCTCGGACACGGCGGCCAGGGGCGGGGCCACGGAGGCATCGGCCACGTGCACCCCGACGCGAGCGCCGTCGAGCTCGAGCACGCGCTCACCGAGCGCACAGTCGTCGTCGACCAGCGCGAGCAGCCAGGCGAGCGCCGTGCCAGACGTGGGCTTCTCGCCCCGCGCGCCCGCCAGGATCAGGTGGTTCTCAGCACGGGTGCAGGCGACGTAGGCGACGCGGTGCCCCTCCCGCTCGGCGGCCTCGTTGTCGAGGGCGATGGCCGCCTCGAGGGCGCGGGTGGGACAGCGGTTGCCGGTCGCCGCCGGCACCACGGCAGCCGGCGCACCGACGGCGGGCACCAGAGCAGCGGGGGACGCGACGGGCGCCTTCCAGGCGAGGTCGGGCACGACCACGATCGGAAACTCCAGACCCTTGGCCTGGTGGACGGTCATGAGGCGCACCGCGTCGTCGCCCTCGGACGAGATGACGCCCTCGGTCTTCAGCTCGCTGTCGAGCCGACCCGACTCGACGGCCGTCACGAACCCGGCGAGGTCCGCACCACGCGCGTTCTCGTAGGCCTGCGCGACCCGGCGCAGCTTCTCGACGTTCGCCATCCGCCCCGCCCCGTCCGGCTCGACGAGCATGGCGAGGTCGTAGCGCGTCTCCGCGACGATTGCCGCGACGAGCTCGGCAAGGCCGAGGCGTCCCGCCAGCGGCCGCAGGCGTGCGATTGCGTCCCGCAGCGAGACGGCGCGGGCGAGATCGTCATCGCGCAGGCCCACGCCACCGAGGTCGTCCAGCGCAAGCGCGAACTCCCACTCGACCGCCTGGCGCATCAGTGCCAGGCCGTCGTTCGAGACCCCGGCCATCGGCGACGCGAGGCACGTGAGCAGGGCGTGGTCGTCGAAGCGGTTCCAGAGCACGCGAAGCATCGCGAGGACGTCGGCGACCGGCTGGCGCTCGAGGAACCCGCGTCCCGTCGACGAGACCGTCGGGAGACCCTCCGCGCGCAGCGCCGACTCGTAGAGATCGGCGTTCGAGCCCGCGCGGAAGACCAGCGCGATCTGCTCCGGCCGGTACCCGCCCGTCTCCACCAGCTCGCGCAGCCGTCGCGCCACGAGGCTGGCCTCGACGACGCGACCGTCAGCGGTCTTGTCGCCGACGCCGACCAGCAGCTCGACAGCGGGGTCGGCCGCCCCGTCGGCCACGCGCACCGGCACCAGCGGGTGGTGCGCGAAGCGCGGCTCGCGGGCGAAGATCGCGTTGATCGCGTTGAGCACCGGCGGCACGGAGCGACGGTTCTCGTGCAGCTCGACAACCGTGATCGATGCCTCCCGACCGGCGCGCTCCCGCTCGCCGCGGAAGACCTCGACCTCCGCCCCGCGGAAGCCGTAGATGGCCTGCTGCTCATCGCCGACGGCGAGCAGCGGGGTGTCAGGCCCGCGCAGCAGCCGCAGGATCGTCTCCTGCAGGCTGTCGGTGTCCTGGAACTCGTCGATCAGGACCTCGCGGAAGCGCTCCTGCAGCGCCTCACGCACGGCCGGGTGCTGCTCGAGCAACGCGCGTACCTTCAGCTGCAGGTCCTCGTTGTCGAGCGCGCCCGCCTCGCGCTTCGCGCGCTCGTACTCGTCGGCGTAGCGGTCGAGCAGCGTCTGCAGCGGCTCAGCCACCTCGGCGGCCAGGAGGTCACGCGCCACCAGCTCGGTCTCACCGATCAGCTCCTTGTAGGCCGCATCGCCGA
>JBIIFR010000188.1:0-3987 GCA_044237215.1 Gaiellales bacterium | reverse complement strand
TGCAGGCGTCGATCACCAACCTGCTGTCGGCGACCGCGTCGTTCGGCATCCTGACGGCCTGCTTCCAGTGGGGCTGGGGCCTCAACCTGATCGGCATCGACTCGCCGTACGGCACCGTGCCGATCGCGAGCTACGTGCCGTTGATGATGTTCGCCGCGCTGTTCGGCCTGTCGATGGACTACGAGGTCTTCTTCATCAGCACCGTGCAGGGCCTCCACGCCAAGGGCATGAGCCACGAGGATGCGCTGCGCCACGGCCTCGCCTCGAGCGCCCGCGTTGTCTTCGCCGCGGCGCTGATCATGATGAGTGTCTTCGGCAGCTTCATCCTGATCGATGATCCGATCATCAAGCAGTTCGGCGTGGGCCTGACGGTCGCCGTCGCGCTCGCCGCGTTCCTCGTGCTGTTCCTCGCGCCCGCGATGCTGATGCTCTTCGGCCGCCGTACCTGGTCGCTGCCCGGCTTCCTCGACAAGATCATCCCGGACCTCGATCTCGAGGGAAACAACCGGGTGATCCCGGACGGCAACGCTGCGCCGACCGCGCCAGCGGACGGCGGAGTGGCAACTCCGTAGCCAGTGCGTCACACTTAGTGCATCACAACCGTGGAGGCGCACGTGAATCCGAATGTCAATCGCAAGGGCTTTCTCGCTCTGACCGGCGGCGTGAGCTTGGCTGCCTTCCTCGCCGCGTGCGGTGGCGGATCCGACTCCGGTTCCTCGAGCGCGGGCGGCGACGCTGCTGCGACGACCACAGCTGCCGGCGCCCAGGGCGTATTCGATCCGGCGACCGAGCCGGGCGGCACGATCGAGATCTTCACGTGGGCCGGCTATGACGACACGGAGGGCGATGGCGCCCCGTGGATGTGGGCCGACTATCAGGCCAGCGAGTACGGCGATGCCTCGCCGCTCAAGTTCACGTTCCTCGAGGACGACACGCAGGCGCTCGCGAAGGTGGCCTCGGGCTACTCGCCGGACGTCATGCATCCGTGCGTGGCCTGGGTGCCGCAGTGGAAGGCGGCCGGGCTGATCCAGCCGCTCGACCTCAGCCTGCTGCCCGACTGGGACGGCATTCCCGAGGACGTCAAGGCCGGCGGCAAGATCGACGGCGCGTACTACCACGTGCCGTTCGACGTCGGCTTCTCCTCCATCGCGTATGACGCCGACGTGGTCAACTTCGATACCACGGGTGGCGAGGAGTCCTGGCGAATCTATCTCGACGACGCGCTCAAGGGCAAGCTGTCCTTCTTCTCGGACCCGTCCGCGATTATCTGCATCTCGCACATGATGAACGAGGGCGCTGTGAACCCGAACGTCCTCGACGATGCGCAGATCGCAGCCGCCAAGGAGACGGCGATGAAGTGGAAGCCGAACCTGCGCAACTACTGGACGTCGCAGACCGACACGGTCAACGACTTCGTCAACGGCAATCTGGTGGCGACGTACACGTGGCCGGACGGCTTCTGGAAGATCAAGAACCATCCGAAGATGAAGGGCCGCAACATCAAGTACATGTGGCCGAGCGAGGGGCGCCTGGCCTGGGTCTGTGGCTTCGTGCTGAGCGCCGCCACGAAGCAGCCGGGCCGCGCCTCGCAGGCGTTGGCGTCGGCCAACACGCCGACTGCGGGCGCTGCGCTGACGGACTACTTCCAGTACGCGTCCGCGCAGCAGAAGGACGTTTCGGAGCTGATTCAGGATAAGGAGCTCGTCAAGGCCTTCTCGATCGACGATCCCACCGCCTGGGAGGCTCCGCGCACGTGGTTCGAGGCGCCGCTGCCGAACTACAAGGCCGTGATCGACGCGGGCGAAGAGGTCAAGGCCTCCTAGCGCACGAGCGGGGCGGGGACGCGTGCGTCCCCGCCCCGTGATCACCGGAACTGCGCGGCGCGGACTTGGATAGGCTGCAGTGCATATGAGCACACCGCAGTTCATCTTCACCATGCACCGCGTGGACAAGTTCCACGGCCCGGAGAAGCACGTCCTCAAGGACGTCACCCTGTCGTTCCTGGCGGGTGCGAAGATCGGCGTGCTCGGGCCGAACGGCGCCGGCAAGTCGACGCTGCTGCGGATGATGGCCGGCATCGAAGAGGCCTCCGGCGGCGACATGAAGCTGCACCCCGGCGCCTCGGTCGGCTACCTGTCGCAGGAGCCGGACCTCGACGAGAGCAAGGACGTCCGCGGCAACGTGGAGGACGGCCTCGGCGAGCTGCGCGATCTGCTCAAGCGCTTCGAAGAGCTCTCGATGAAGTTTGCGGAGCCGATGACGGACGACGAGATGAACGCGTTGCTCGAGGAGCAAGGTCGTGTCCAGGATCAGATCGAGAAGGCCGACGCGTGGGACATGGATCGCCGCCTCGACATCGCCATGGACGCGCTGCGCCTGCCGCCGGGCGATGCCGACGTCTCGAAGCTGTCCGGTGGCGAGAAGCGCCGCGTCGCCCTCTGTCGTCTGCTGCTCTCGTCGCCCGACCTGCTGCTGCTCGACGAGCCGACCAACCACCTCGACGCCGAGTCCGTCGCGTGGCTGGAGCGCTTCCTGCACGACTACGAGGGCTGCGTCATCGCGGTTACCCATGATCGCTACTTCCTCGACAACGTCGCCGGCTGGATCCTCGAGATCGACCGCGGCCGCTGCCTGCCGTTCGAGGGCAACTACTCCGGCTGGCTCGTGCAGAAGCAGGAGCGCCTCGCGCTCGAGGAGAAGCAGGGCTCGGCGCGACAGCGCACCCTCGCCAAGGAGCTCGAGTGGGTCCGTGCCAGCCCGAAGGCGCGTCAGGCCAAGTCGAAGGCGCGCCTCGCCGCGTACGACGAGATGCTGGCCGAGGAGCAGAACGTCAAGCTCGACGCCGTCGAGATCCACATCCCCGCCGGCCCGCGCCTGGGCGACGTCGTCGTGCGCGCCGAGCACGTCCGCAAGGCGTTCGGCGACAAGCTGCTCGTCGAGGACCTGTCGTTCAACCTCCCACCGAACGGCATCGTCGGCATCATCGGCCCGAACGGCGCCGGCAAGACGACGCTGTTCCGCATGATCGCCGGGCAGGAGCCCGTCGATAGCGGCGAGATCATCATCGGCGAGACCGTGCAGATGGCCTACGTCGACCAGAGCCGAGCCGATCTCGATCCCGACAAGAACATCTGGGAGGAGATCTCCGACGGCCTCGACCTGATCAACGTCGGCAAGCGCGAGATGCCGTCGCGCCAATACGTCGCCTCGTTCAACTTCAAGGGCGCCGATCAGCAGAAGCTCGTCGGCAAGCTCTCCGGCGGTGAGCGCAACCGCGTGCACCTCGCCAAGCTGCTCAAGAGCGGTGGCAACCTGTTGCTCCTCGACGAGCCGACCAACGACCTCGACGTCGACACGCTGCGGGCCCTCGAGGTCGCGCTCAACGACTTCCCCGGCTGCGCCGTCGTGATCACCCATGATCGCTGGTTCCTCGACCGCATCGCCACGCACATCCTCGCCTTCGAGGGCGACTCACAGGTGACGTGGTTCGAGGGTTCGTACGGCGAGTACGAGGAGCACCGTCAGAAGCAGCTCGGTGCCGATGCCAACACGCCGCATCGCATCAAGTACAAGCCGATCACGCGCGACTAGGAGCGAATCAGCGCCGCGAGACCCGGCAGGTGACGGGCCACGAGCTGTGGCAACGCGGCGTGCTCGACCTCGTAGGTGATCGCGCCGATGCCGTGATCTGTGCACCAATCGCGCAGCGCGCCCGGCGTGGGGCTGCCGATGTTCGGCTGCACGGGCAGATCGGCGGCGACCGCAAGTCGCTGCACGATTTCTGGATCCGCTGCCGGGGTGGGGGCGATCAGCTCGAGCGGGCTATGGAGGTCGAGAATCGCCTCCGGTTGGAGTAGCTCGATCAGGGCGACCAGCGCCTGTGTCTCCGGTTCCGAGCCCGGTGCGTCACCCGGCGATGAGCGGTTCGTGCGGTGCTGGCGCCGACGCACCTGCGTGCCTGGCGGGTACGTGAACGAGTGGTCGGCC
>JBIIFR010000187.1:0-3995 GCA_044237215.1 Gaiellales bacterium | reverse complement strand
AGCAAGCCAGAACTGCAGCTCGTCGGCGTGGTCGCTGTCGTGCAATCGGCGCTTGCGCGCCACGCGTGCGATCGAGTCGGCCACGTGCGAATTGTATCAACGCGTGACTAGAGCTCAGCGACGACCGGCGGCGCGGTGTCCGACGAGTCGGCGCCGTGCCCCATTGATGGCCGCGGCACACCACGGAAGCCGACGATCACGACGATCACGCCAAAGCCGAGGATCACCGCACCCGCGATCACCGAGGCCACGAAGCCCTGCATCCACGACTCGGCCGCCAGCGCCATCAGCACGTCGGCCGCCCCCGCCACCCGCTGACCCACGACCTCGCCGAGCAGTTCGATCTGCGCACCCTCCACGAGCGGCCGCAGGCGATCGGCGTTCTCGGCGACCTGGCCGCCCAACGCCGCCGTCTTGTCGGACCACGCCCGGTCCGTGATGACCGTCGCCACCGACCCGAGGATCGCGATGCCGAGCGCGCCGCCGACCTGGCGGGAGGCGTTCAGCACGCCCGAGCCGATACCCGCCTTGCGCGGATCGATCGCGCCCATCGCGGCGGAACTGGCCGCCGGCAGGGTCAGCGCGATGCCCGTGCCGAGCATCGCGTAGAAGGGCCAGATCAGGTTGTACGAGCTGTCAACCTCGAGGAAGCTCAGGCCGATCATCGCGATGCAGGAGAGGGCAAGGCCGACGCCCATCAGGATCGCCGGACCGAGACGGGCGTTCAGCTTGCCCGCAATCGGCGCGACGAACATCACCGCCATCGTCAGGGGCAGCGTGCGGATACCCGCCTCGATCGCGTCGTAGCCGCGGATGTTCTGCATGTAGAGGGTCACCACGAAGAGCGAGCCGTACATCCCAAGCCCCACCAGCGTCGCGACGATGATCGACGTCGTGAAGCCGCGGCTCTTGAAGAACCCGAGCGGCACCATCGGCTGCTCCTGCTTCGACTCCCAGACCACGAACGCGGCGATCAGCAGGAGGCCGCCGAGCAGCGGCACGAGCGTGCCCGCGGAGAGCCACGGGTGGCCGCTCGTCCCGATCAGGGCGTACGTCACCCCGAACAGGCCCACCGTGATCAGGGTGGCACCGATCAGATCGAGACTCCGCACGGTCGGGTCCCGCGACTCAAGCACGGCGAAGAGCACGAAGCCGAGCGCGATGATCCCGATCGGGACGTTGATCCAGAAGACCGCACTCCAGCCGACGTGCTCCGTCAGAAAGCCGCCCACCAGCGGACCGAGCGCCAGCCCGAGGCCCGAGACGCCGGCCCAGATGCCGATTGCCTGCGGCAGCTTGGCCCGCGGGAAGGTGGCGACGAGGATCGACAGGGACAGCGGATTCATCAGCGCGGCGCCCGTGCCCTGGAGCGCGCGGAAGAGGATCAGCTGCTCGGCCGTCTGCGACAGCGCGCAGGCGACGGAGAAGACCGTGAACAGCACCAGTCCGACGATGAACATCCGCTTGCGGCCGAAGCGATCGCCGAGCTTGCCACCCAGCAGGATCAGCGCGGCGAAGACGAGGATGTACGCGTTGATGATCCACTGCAGGCCGCTCTGCGACGGGTCGAGATCCCGCTGGATCGTCGGCAGCGCCACGTTGACCACGGTGTTGTCGAGCATGATCATGAACAGCGCGAAGCACATCGCGAACAGCGTCAGCCACATGCGGCGATTGCTGTACTGCGGCGGAGCGCCCGCCATGGCGTCCGTCACGAGGTGAGGTCCGAGCCGGCATCCTGCTTGGACGCCTCGCGACGCTTGCGCGCCTCGTTCTGCGAGGCCATCGCCACGACGAACGCCGCGGGCAGCGCCCAGAACACCCCGTACAGCAGACTGCGCCACGCCGGCTGGTTGAGCGCCGTGAGGTGAATGATCGTGATGATCACCGTCAGCGTCGGCCACGCGATCAGGAACTGGAGGCCCATATCGAAGCCCTCCCACTTGCGGATCAGGCGCGGCGGCTGCTTCGCATCGCTCATACCGGCAGAATACGGCCTCGACGCTGGTAGCGTTTCGCCACTGGCCTCCGAAGGAGCACGCTGTGGGACGCACCACCTACGAGAAGATCTGGGATTCCCATGTGATTGACGGGGATCTGCTGTTCATCGACCTGCACCTGATCCACGAGGTCACGACGCCACAGGCCTTCGAGAGCATGCGCCTGGCCGGTCGCGGCGTCCGCCGCCCCGACCGCACCCTCGCCACCGCGGACCACAACACGCCGACCGGCCCGCTGGCCGACGGCATCAGCGACCCGATCTCGAAGGCGCAGCTCGACGCGCTGACCCACAACGTCGCCGAGCACGGCCTCGTCTTCTACCCCTGGGGCCACAAGCGCCAGGGCATCGTCCACGTGATCGGCCCCGAGCTCGGCGTCACGCAGCCAGGTATGACCATCGTCTGCGGCGACTCGCACACGGCGACGCACGGCGCCTTCGGCGCGCTCGCCTTCGGCATCGGCACCAGCGAGGTCGAGCACGTGCTGTGCACGCAGACGCTGCCGCAGAACAAGGCCAAGAAGATGCTGATCCGCTTCGAGGGCGAGCCCGGCCGCGGTGTCTCAGCGAAGGACTACATTCTCGGCCTGATCGGCCAGATCACCGCCTCCGGCGGCCAGGGCTACGTGCTCGAGTACGCCGGCCCCGCGATCGACGCGCTGTCCATGGAGAGCCGCATGACGATCTGCAACATGTCCATCGAGGCCGGCGCCCGCGCCGGCTACTGCGCGCCCGACGACACGACGTTCGCATACCTCGAGGGGAAGGTCGGCGCGCCGAAGGACTTCGACGCCGCCGTCGCCGGCTGGCGCGAGCTCCGCTCCGACGCCGACGCCGAGTACGACCGCATCGAGACCGTCGACGTGGCCGCCCTCGCCCCGCAGGTCTCGTGGGGCACCAACCCCGGGCAGGTCGCGCCGATCACCGGCTCCGTGCCGACGCCGACGAATGCCGATGAGGAGCGCGCCCTGGCCTACATGGGCCTGACCGCCGGCCAGGCGCTCCAAGACGTGAAGATCGACCGCGTCTTCCTCGGCTCCTGTACCAACAGCCGCATCGAGGACATGCGCGCTGCCGCCCGCATCGTGGAGGGTCGGAAGGTCGCGGCCAACGTCAGCGCGATGGTCGTCCCCGGCTCGATGCTGGTCAAGGCCCAGGCTGAGCGCGAAGGCCTCGACCGGATCTTCATCGACGCGGGCTTCGACTGGCGCCCGAACGCCGGCTGCTCGATGTGCCTCGGCATGAACCCGGACATCCTCAAGCCGGGCGAGCGCTGCGCCTCGACCTCGAACCGCAACTTCGAGGGCCGCCAGGGCACCGGCGGCCGTACGCACCTGATGAGCCCCGAGATGGCCGCCGCCGCCGCGGTGACCGGCCACCTCACCGACATCCGCGAGTGGGAGTAGTCACATGGAGCAGTTCACGACCGTCACGGGTACGACCGCGCCGCTCGACCGGGCCAACGTCGACACCGATCAGATCATGCCGAAGGAGTTCCTGAAGCGCATCGAGCGCACGGGCTTCGGCGAGTTCCTGTTCCACAACTGGCGCCAAGAGGAGACCGACTTCGTCCTCGAGCGCCCCGAGTTCCGCGACGCGCCGATCCTCGTCGCCGGTCCGAACTTCGGCTCGGGCTCGTCCCGCGAGCACGCGCCGTGGGGCCTGCAGGACTGGGGCTACCGGGTCGTCATCGCCCCGAGCTTCGCCGACATCTTCCGCTCCAACTGCGGCAAGATCGGCCTGCTCACCGTCCAGCTCGACGAGGCCGACGTGCGCGAGCTGCTCGACGCCGCGCCGGCCGAGATCACCGTCAGCCTCGAGGACCGCACGGTCACGATGCCCGATGGTCGCGTCGTGGCGTTCGAGGTGGACGAGAAGGTCCGCGAGAACCTGATCAACGGCTGGGACGATATCGCCCTCACGCTGCTGCGCGAGGAGAAGATCAGCGAGTACGAACGGGATCGCGAGCGCCAGGGGCCGAGCACGCTGTCCTTGG
>JBIIFR010000186.1:0-4002 GCA_044237215.1 Gaiellales bacterium | reverse complement strand
TGCCCACGCCGAGGAACGACAGCGTGGCGATCGCGAAGATCGCGTAGCCGATGCGCACCGTGAACTCGACCACGATCGGGCTGGTCACGTTCGGCAGGATCTCGCGGGTCATGATGTACAGGCCGGATTCCCCGCGGAGCTTCGCTGCCTGCACGTAGTCATTCTCGCGCTCGGAGAGCACCGCGGCACGCACCGTGCGCGCGACGATCGGCGTGAACAGCAGGCCGACGACGATGATCACCGTCTGCGTACTCGGCTCGACACCCGGGATGATCGACCAACTCGGCGCGGCGGATAGGGCGAGCAGGCCGACCAGCGTCAGCGGCAGCACGAGGAAGGCCTCGATGATGCGCCCGAGCACGTCGTCGAGGACGCCGCGGTAGAAGCCCATCAGCAGGCCGAGCAGCGAGCCGAAGGCCACGCCGAGGACGGCGGCCAGCGGCGCGGCGATCAGCACGTTACGGGCGCCGACCATGATCCGCGAGAGGACGTCGCGTCCGAGCTGATCCGTGCCGAGGACGTAGCCGTCCGTGAGCGGCGGCAGGTGGCTCAGGCCGTCCGGCGCGAACGGATCGTACGGCGTGATCGCGGCACCACCGATGGCGCAGATCACCCAGACGGCGATGATGAAGATGCCGATGATCGCCGACGGGCTCTTGAAGAAGAGCACGATCTTCTCGTTGCGCGCCTTCCGCTTCTCGGAGGCCACCTCGAGCTTGGCGCCAGGCAGCGGGGGAACGGCGGGGATCTCGTCTTCGATGACACCCATCACTGGTCTCCCAGGCGCACGCGCGGGTTGAGGATCGAGATCAGGATGTCACCCAGCAGGGTGGCGACCATGTAGACCACGCCGATCAGGAGGACGCCGGCCGACAGCACGGGCAGGTCCTTGCTGATGGCGGCGCGCACGAGCTCGCGACCGAGGCCGTTGTAGTTGAAGATCAGCTCGACGGCGAGCAGGCCGCCGAACAGGTAGCCGGTCTGCGTCGCGACGACCGAGATCGTCGGCAGGAGCGCGTTGCGGAGCACATGGCGGCGGATCACGACGCCGCGGGGCAGGCCCTTCATGAACGCGGTGCGGGTGTAATCGGCCTCCATCGCGGTGATCACGCCGGCCCGCGCCATGCGCGCGATGTAGCCGAAGTAGACGATCACCAGGGCGAGGATCGGGAGCGTCAGTCGCCAGAGCTGGTCGATCGGGCCTGAGGGACTGTTGGTACTGGCCAGCGTTGGGAACCACGCCAGTTGGACGGCGAAGATGACGAGCAGGAAGGACGCCGTCACGAATTCGGGGAGGGATGAGCCGGCGAGGCTGATCGTGACGATCAGCCGGTCGATCAGCGACCCGCGTCGCAGCGCCGCCCAGATGCCCGCGAGGATCGCCAGCGGCACCGTCACAAGCAGCGCGAGGAGCGCGAGCTTGGCGGAGTTGAGGAACGTCGTACCGATCACCTTGGTGACGGGCTCGCGCGACTTGTAGGACTCGCCGAGGTCCAGATGGGCGTAGTCCTCCATGCGGCTGATGTACTGCTTGTACAGCGGACGGTCTGTACCGAGCCGCTGGTTGAGCTCGTCGACCGACGCCTGCGGCGCGAAGGGGCCGAGGATCTGCCGCCCCACGTTGCCGGGCAGGACGTTCGACAACGCGAACACGATGATCGTCAGCAGGAACAGCGTGACGATCGCGAGCGCGATACGACGGATCAGGAAGACGAGCATGCGTTGGTGACAGGAGGGTAAAAGGCGGAAAGGGCCGGGTCTCCGCCGCAGAAGCAGCGAAGACCCGGCCCCGGATTTCCGTTCTAACCTAGCCCTGGGAAGCGCCCTCGAGGAAGGCGAAGCCCATTGCCGTCGTCACGATGCCCTGGAACTTGTTGTTGAACGCGCCCAGGGTGTTGATCGTGTACGGGATGCCGACCGGGACGTTGTCCCAGAGGTTCTTCTGGACACCGGCTGCAGTGGCCTTCTGATCCTCGACCGAGACGGCCGCGGACCAGGCCCCGAACGCCGCGTCGAACGCCGAATCGGCGTACTGCGACGAGTTCCAGACGCCATCCGTGGCGAGCGCGGCGTTGAGGTACACGTCCGGCGTGCCGCGATGACCGTAGTCGACGATGCCCATGTCGGACGCGCCGGAGCACGGCGGCTTGGCCGGCTCGGCCGGGCACCAGTACTTGCCGTAGAACGTGCCGTAGTCGGAACCGACCAGCTTCACGTTGATACCGGCCTGCTTCATGCCGTCAGCCGCGAGCACCGCCATGTTGGTCATGTCGATGGCCTTGATGTACGGCAGCTCGATCGTGAGGTCCGACACGCCGGCCTCGGCCAGCAGAGCCTTCGCCTTGTCGATGTCCTGCACGCGCTGCTCGACGGCAGCCTCGTCGTAGTACGGGTAGAGCGAGAAGATGACCTGGTCGTTGGCGACCGTGCCGTGGCCACCGAGGGCCTTGTCGATCATCTTCTGGCGGTCCATCGTCCAGGCGATCGCCTGACGGACCTTCGGGTCCATGACGGCGCCCTTGTCGCAGCGCATCCAGAGCTGGCGATGCGTGGCGGACTTGAGCTCGACGATGTTCATGTTCGGGTCGTTCAGGAGCACTGCGCCCTGATCGGCCGTGATCGTCGTGCAGCCGTCGGCCTCACCGCTGGAGACCGCGGCGACCTGCGCAGCGGTGTCCTCGATGAAGATGAACTCGACGGTCTCGAGCGGGGGCTGTCCGCCCCACCACGAGGGGTTGCGCGAGTAGGTGGCGCCCGTCTTGACGTCGAGCTTGTCGAGCTTCCACGGACCCGTGCCACCCTTGCCGGGAGCCAGGTTGTCCTTGACGGTCCACGCGACCGGGGTGATCAGCGACTGCGTGTTGTCGGACGAGACCAGGTAGGGGAAGTGCCCGTTGGGCTTGTCGAGCTTCATGACGACGGTCAGGTCATCGGGGGCCGTCGTGCCGCCGGCACCCAGGGTGCCGGTCAGGGCCGAGTTGCCGGCCTCGATCAGCTTGTCCATCGTGGCGACGACGTCGGCCGAGGTGAACGGCGTGCCGTCCTGCCACATGACGCCCTCGCGGAGCTTGAACGTCCACTCGGTGCCGTCGGCGCTGCCCGACCACTCCGTGGCGAGCTGCGGCTGGATCGAGAGGTCGGACGCCGAGCGCACGAGGTACTCGAACACCTGCGCGCAGACGTTGTAGGTCACGAGGTCGATCATCGTGATCGGGTTGACGCCTTCCGAGCCGGGAGGCGACATGGCCAGCTTGATGGTGCCGCCGATCTTGGCAGCAGCGGTCGTGGCGACCTCGCCCTCGCCGACGCCGGTGTCGGTCGCGGCCTCGCCGCCACCGCTACTCGAACCGCCGCAGGCGGCGATGATGGCGCTGATCGATGCCAAGGAGAGACCCAGAACCGTGCCACGCTGAATGAAGTGGCGGCGGTTGATCTTCCCCTGGGCAAACGACTCGACCAGGTCCAGCTGATTGGCGTTCGCCTCGCGGCGAAGCGGATCAAGGCTCTTGAAATCGGTCATACGAGTTCCCTCCTCAGGTCTCGATGCGTCCCCACGGGAGTGGGAACCGAACAGTTATCCCACACCAGTATGGTGCAGGTCAAACTCGGAGAACGAGTTGTATCACGATATGACCCATGCTCGTCAGATGATTCCCGCACGCGGCACCCGTCTGTCAGTCGGCGGTGCCGTCAGTAACGGGCACATCGTCCGCGGGCTTGAGCTCGACGTCGACGACGCGGATGCGCGCGCCATCGACCTCGCGCACGGTAAAGCGGAAGCCGTGGTGGGAGACCACGTCGCCCGGACGCGCCGGGCGACCGAGCTCGCCGAACAGAAAGCCGCCGACCGACGTGTAGTCCTCGTCGGGCAGCCCGCCGCCGAAGCGCTCGTTGAAGTCCTCGATGCCGAAGGAGGCCTCGAGCCGCACGCGGTCGGGGGCCAGACGGACGACCTCGCGGTCCGGCAGGTCGAACTCGTCGTTGATCTCGCCGACGATCTCC